>JACYMB010000263.1 GCA_015272205.1 Synechococcales cyanobacterium T60_A2020_003
CATCCTGGCATTTTACGCCGCAGAGCGGCGGGGAATCGACCCGCAGGGATTGAAACAGCGAACCTGACAATCTAGAGATGGATGACTAACCAATATTGGACGCCTAAGCTCCTCCAACATTTTTGAAAACTGACTACACAACTCTAAGCTAGCTAAATGCCTAAAGTTATCCAACAGCTGGAAACACTTTGTATTCAGTGATTAGAAACACCCTGTTGAAGCCCGATTTTTGATCGAAAGTACCATCTCGTTGATCATACTTAGAGTATACAGTACCGTGAAACCTCGGATGCATCGACAGCTTTACTGAAAAACAATAGAAAGACCTGCCCTTTTTATACAATCTTGAAAATTGGTGGGAAGATAATGTGGGTGTACTTGGTCTGACAGTTCAATCAATTTGAATTTGCGCATTAAAGCTATCGCTCTCTGGGTAGAGATTAGCCGCAAGTACTTTAAGGTAGATGTGCAACCCTTGGGTGTATAAGCACTGATCATTCCATCAATACTGGGTATAAAATTAGCTCCATCTATTTTAAGTGGAATTTAGATGATAGATAAATGCTCTTTGAAGAATTTTGCATAACCTGAGATGGCAGATAACTGCACTCGTCACGCACAACTTCAGAAAAACGGCGAAAGATAAGGCATTGGGAAAGATTCCAATAAGTCCATCGCATAAAGAAGAGTGCGCGTCCAGAGGGGTTTCTGTTTTGAGCACCGCTTGGGGATGAAAATTCCTGATCTGTGTGATCTGTGTATAGTTTTCCCAAAGATTTAACAAAAATAATCATGGTTGGGAATAATTCTTGATTAAAACTTCACAAAATTGTGTCATGATCTGTCGGCAAGAAGTTCTGTATCTTGCGTAAGCCTAGTAAGGCAGTGCGGAACAGAATGACGGGTTTTCACATCTTGCTTGGCAAGAGGGCGATCGCTGTAATAGGCTAGGTGTCCACGGCATATTTGGATCAAGGATGGCATGGTATCCACAGGTTGGCGATCGCTCTGGCAAACAATTTCCTTGGCAAACCTCTCGCCCTACGAGTGGGGACGGTCAAGCTATACACATCGCTTAGCAGGGCTGGTTCATTCCTGGCGAGGGGGGAGTCGTCTGCTCCAGTGGGCTGACTTCATTGGCTTGATTTTGATCTTGCTGGTGTTTGTGCTGGCTCCCTACATCTCCACGACGCTCATTGGCGTTCTGCTTTTGAGCTGTGCTGCGTTTTGGGCGCTGCTCACCCTTAGCGACGATGCCCGTCCTCACCTGACGCCGATCCATTTGCCCGTGTTGCTCTACTGGTTTATCTCAGTGTTTGCGACAGCGCTTTCTCCAGTGAAAGCTCAAGCGATTGAAGGACTAATCAAACTCACGCTGTATATGCTGCTGTTTGCGCTGTTGGCACGACTGTTGCGATCGCCCCTCGTCCGCTCCAGTGTAATTACGGGATATTTGCTCACGGCGCTCCTGGTGAGCGTGATGGGCATCCGGCAATGGTTCTTCGGTGTCGATGCCCTCGCCACCTGGGTGGATCCAGACTCGGCGATCGCGGGTACTACACGGGTGTACAGCTACTTGGGGAACCCCAATTTGTTAGCTGCCTACTTGCTGCCTGCCAGTATGTTTAGCGCGGCGGCGGTTTTTGCCTGGAAGCGCTGGATTCCTAAGGCACTGGCGGCACTCATGTTTGTCATTAACAGTGCGTGTTTAGTGGTAACGTTTAGTCGCGGTGGATGGATTGGGTTTGTCTTCGCAGGGTTTGTGTTACTGCTGCTGCTGGTCAATCACTGGAGCGTACGCTTACCGCGATTTTGGCAAAAATGGGCGGTTCCCTTCGTTTTAGCGGCATCAGCAGGCTTCGTCTTATTTGCGGTGATGTCGGTGGAGCCCTTGCGCGATCGCGCCGCTAGCATTTTTGCAGGACGGGAAGATAGCAGTAACAACTTTCGCATTAACGTCTGGATGGCCGTGATCGAGATGGTCAAGGATCGCCCCTTCTTGGGGATTGGCCCTGGTAATGCGGCCTTCAATAAGGTTTACCCTTTCTATCAGCAACCCGGATACACAGCCCTCAGTGCCTACTCGATCCTGCTGGAAATTGCGGTGGAGACAGGGTTTATTGGTTTATCCTGCTTCCTTTGGCTCCTTACTGTGACATTTAATCAAGGACGGATTTGGCTCACGCAGATGCGTCAAGACTGGAACCGAGAGGTATTCTGGTTGATGGCGGCGATCGCCACGATGGTGGGCATGCTCATGCACGGGATGGTGGATACGGTGTGGTACCGGCCCCAAGTCAGCACTCTTTGGTGGCTAATGCTGGCGATTGTTTCGAGCTACTACCAGTTTCAGCCAGTCCGCGAACGGCATGACGCCGAGGGATAATGGCAATCTATTAACGGGCCGCCTGTTCAAGGACAGTTCCGAGGAGGCAGGCTCCTGCGAGGATAGCCCCGTTTAGGTTTGCGCCGTCTAAATCGGTGCAGAGTAGATTCGCGCCCATTAAGTTCGCCCCTGCACAGTTGGCTCCTTGTAAATCGGCCTCTTCTAAGTTGGCCTCGTTGAGTAGGGTTCCCTGCAAATCAGCTTGACTCAAGTTTGCGCCACGGAGATTCGCACCACTCAAATTTGCGCCTCGCAGGTCTGCCCCTCGCAGGTCTGCCCCTTGTAGGTTTGCGCCCATCAAGTTTGCACCACTGAGGAATGCGCCTGCTAAAGTCGCCCGTAAAACGTTGGCATGCATTAGACTTGCTCCTCGTAGGTTGCTGCCTCGCAAATCTGCTTCCAGGAGGTTCGCCTGCATGAGGTTTGTGCCTAACAAATTCGCACGGACATCCGCTTTTTCGAAGTCACCCCCCATCAGATTCGCGCCATCGAGCCGTGCCCCAGCAAAGTTAGCGGCAATGCAGGTTGCACCGCTCAGGTTTGCCCCCACCAGGTTTACACCCGCTAGATTGGCATGGGAAAGATCTTCATCTTCTAGATCTAAACCTGCAAGGTGGCGCAACTGACCTGCCCGGACTGCATTAATATCCATATTGTTAGGAACTTTGTGAACGCTATTGAGCAATATAGCAACCTAGGATGCCTAGCGTGTGCATTTTTGGGTTGCCTTCAAAATTTTGATAGGCTCAGTTTTGAGCAGGATTAAACCTAACGCTGTACTAGACGAGCATGGAGGCGTCGAGAACATTTTCTTCCGAGTGGGAATCAATCATCCAGAGGCCAGCCGCGATTTTGGGCATCGCAATGGACAAGTTCAATCCTTGACTCAGACCCCGCACTAAGAGTGTCAACGCTTCAACAAGTTTGGGATCCCAGCGATCGCCTGCTCCTTGTTCACAGTGCTTGAGCGCTTCCATCAGGCACTCCGGACACTCCAGCCCTGTGCCATCGTTGCCCGTTCGTTCTAGATGTAGCTCTGCAAGGTGCGCCTGGAAGTGAATCGCTAATCCTAAAATTCTGGACTCCAAAGGAATCGCATCCCCCGAAAGGCCAGCGGGTTGTCCTTCGCCATTCCACCATTCGGTTTGGTGGGTCAGGATAGTGGCGATCGCCCGCAGACGCGACATTCGCCGCAACACTTGAACACCCGGTGCAAGCGAACAGGTCAGAGGTACAGTCGTTTCAGAGGATTTCGGGGCATCCAAGGCCGCTTCCTCATGGGCTAGGAAGGCAATTCGGTGCAACAGTCCGCCCAAACGCAGCCGATGAATTTGCCATGCCGGGAGATCAAGCAACTGCCCCAGGGCTTCAGCGATCGATGCCACCTCTGCTCCCGCCATCGGGTTTCGTAAGTCAGTTTGGTCGATGAGTTGAGCAATCCGCAGAAGTGCCTGGAACTCGTTGGAGAGGAGGTTAGTATCGAGTCCCTGGTACGTTCCAGCGGTGTGGATAACGCTCGGAATGTTATCGGGTAAGCCTTGTCCACTCGTATGCAAATAGTCAATAACCCGTGCTACAACATCGCCTAGCCGATCGGCTGTTGGTGTGGCGCAAGGGGCGGAACCGTGCTGAATGGGATGGGCGATCGCCTCTAGCTGATTGGACAATTTCGCCTGTAGCTCAGGGTTATACTGCCCGATGTGGGCTGCCGCAATCTGAGCGGTTTCGATCACCAGGCTGGGTTCAAAGGTCCAAAAGCCATAGAACTTCCGAGCCAAATCTTCAGTAGGGACGCCACTCGCGCCATAGTCTTGACTTGAAAGTTCCTGACATAGCACCATCGCGGTATAGCCCGGAGACACAATAATCAAGTGCCACTCTTGAGCAACGGGATCTTGTTCCGATAGGTCTACCAAGGCCACATTAGAAAGCTGGCTAGTCGGGTGCTCTGCAAACCCTGAGTCGGTCGCCGCCATGATTACGACCTGCTGGGCTTGGGCAGCAATATCACCGTATCGGTCGGCTTCCTGGAGATACCATTTTCCCCGCTGGAATGCCGTAATCATGACAGGCTCACAATTGGAGGTTGCCAAAATGGAGTCCTCTAGCGCATGACATAGAGCGACCAACGTATTCTTGTAGTAGACCCCAAAGTTGAGTGGGCGCTTCCCTGGCATTCCCGACTGATGGGCCTCTTTCAGCGTATGTAGGATGGAACCTTCCAGCATGGAATCAAGTAGGTGACAACAATGGTTTCAACCGTTCGGAGATTGGAGATATTCTACCTGCTATTTCAAGGAAACTAGCTCTTTTCTATTTATAATCGGAGCACTTAAAGCATCCTCAAGATCAGCTCGACCTAAGCGTTGTTCGAGGATGCTCATCACCTCGCGCCCGAAGTCATTTGGATTTTGCTTCCAGGCTTGTAAGCAAACCTCTCCAAAAAAGGAACCTAACGGTTCAGGATTCCAAAGTAGCTTCTTCGCCACCCAAGGGAGTTGAATGGCAAGGGGATCGTATCCTGGTTTAAGAATGCCATGCTCAAAGGCATACTCTTCCAAATGGGTATGGGGCTGTAATCCAATAAAGAAAATGGCAGGTTCGACTTTGTCCGCCCCAAAGATTTTTTCTAACTCGCGGTGGTAGGCCAGGGTTTGGCGAATCGTGTCAAACGTTTCATCAATCACGTTGAACGAATAGTTCACGGACACCAAATCATTAAATCCTGCGGCCTTTAGATCGCGGCAATTCTGCAGAACGGTACGGAGGTTATACCCCATCCGCATTTTGCGCACTAGCTCCTGGGAACCGCTGGTGATGCCGATTTCAAAGTAGTTCATGCCTGTCTTGACCATGAGATCACACAGGCGGGGCGTGAGGTTGTCGGCACGGATATAGGCCGCCCAGTGAATATCCGTCATGCCTGCATCCAAAATCTTCTGCAACAGCTCTTCCACGTCGTCCATGAATTTGCGAGCGGGGATGAACTGAGCGTCGGTAAACCAGAAGTTTCGCACTCCTCGACGATAAAGCTGCTGTATCTCCGCCACTACTTCATCGGCAGGATTGATGCGTACCTGCTTGCCTTCGACGACGGTGTAGACGCAGTAGCAGCAGTTATGGGGACAACCGCGCTTCGTTTGAACGCCAACATAGAAATCTTGCTCTTGCAGATAGTATTCAAAGTCTGACCAGATGCTTGCAATGTAGTCGTAGTTGCAGGCTGTCTTCTCGATGGGGGCAGGCTGTTCATGGATGAGGCGATCGCGCGGTGTTGTTTGCCCCACGACGTAACATCGCTCTCCAGAGATATCCTGGTGCCGGATCAGCTTTTCCAAAAGGGCTTCCCCTTCGCCAACGGAAACAATCGCGCCTTTAGGCAACATCGTACCGACTTGCTCATAGAAAACGCTAACGGCTCCACCCCCTACAACAAGCTGCACGTTTGGGTTATACCGCTTTGCACGGTTATACCCCCGCTTAATAAGATTGAGGTTGCGCCACAGCTCAGTTAGATAGGATGATGCCATGCGCAGCCCCCCGATCGCACCCCGTAATTTCAGGACTGGATTGCGGGCGTAATAAAACTCAAACGCATTCTGAAGGGGATTTCCCCCTCGCCCACCCACCGGAGCATAAATTTGAATATCGCGCCATGAGAACACCATCAAGGAGGGGCGAAATTCGTCGATACAGGCATCAAGCGCTTTAGAGAAGTCTAGAGGCGGAATCGTACCGAGATCAAAAATCCGCTGCTCTAGGGCAGGGAACTGCTTATGAATGTGATCGGCTAGATAGACGACGCCGATGGGAAAAATGGGGTTGCACGGTAAGCGCACGTACAACAGGCGATCGCTCTGCGATTTTGAAGGATCAGCAATGGAGTGGGGTGGCAAATTCATTGGGCGTGAGTCACTGACAACAACAGGCGTATGCAATATCCGAGGAATTGGACTGTTTAGAGAGTGTTTTTCCTAGGCGGATGCCGTAACTATTCACACTCTGAGTCGGATTGATCTATCCATCCCCAACGACAAAATGATGCCGCTTTGTCTCATTCCAAACTGGTGTGAAACGATATGAAAAATTTTTATATAACTTTACGATACCACTGACATCCCGAAAGATGCATTGAAGAATTTAAGAGGTGATCCCAAGAAACGCCCTCCTTCCTAGGTTGGACTAAATGTTGAATGTTACTCTTCGATGGTTACTTCGTCAGGCTCAGGGGCGATCGCCGAGCAGTTGGGAACGTCCACCGTGAAAGTTGTCCACCCATGATCGCTTTCCACTTGAATCACACCTCCAAGCTGACTCACCAGCTTTTGCACCAACGCTAGTCCTAACCCGGTTCCCCCCTGTTTCCATGGATCAGCATGGGGAACGCGATAAAACTTTTCAAAAATGTGTGGTAATTCCGAACCAGGAATTACCGCTTGGTTCGCAATTTTGAACTGGAAGGACGGTGAACAGTGATTCTCACTTTGATTGCTGGTGTATCGAACATGGAAGGTAATGGCTTGTCCGGCTGGCGTATATTTACAGGCATTGTTTAACAACTCTGCCAGGATGCGCCTGAGAATGTTTAAATCCGAGGAAAGGGGAGGCACAGGATCTTCGCACTGAATATCTAAGCTCTGGTGTCGATTCAAGATCCGCGACTGGAATGGTTCGACCAGTTGGGTAAGCCACTGACCTAGATCGACCGTTTCCACTTCAATGGGATAGGACGAAGCCTCTAAGCGCTGTAGATCAAGTAAGTCATTAATGAGTTCGGCCTCACGGGCAGATTCTGTCTCCAGCACTTCGAGATACCGCAAGCGTCGATCCTCAGAGGGGGACTGTTTCAGCATATGAATGGCCATCCGCACATTGGAAATAGGCGTGCGCAGCTCATGGGATACCGTACTCAAAAACTCATCTTTGAGGCGATTCAGTCTTTCGAGTTCCTGAACTTGGACCTGAGCTGCTTTGTAAAGACGGGCTTGGCGAATGGCGATCGCACATTGGTTCGCAACTTGCTGCACCATCCGAATTTCAAATTCATTAAACACATAGTCTTTGTGGTGGATGAGCCACAGGTCACCCAGAACGCCGCGATCGCCACTGTCTGAATCTACATCTACAAAGATGGGGCAAGAGAGGAGGGCCACCTGTCCGCGTTCGGGGTTCGGCTGAAGCGAGCAAAATTGAAAATACATCCCCTTTTGGAGTTGGCGATAAATTTCGGGATACCGATCCATCAACGCCACTTTGCCACGCGAGGCGGGGATAGAGTCAATATATTCGTAGCAAATTGTAGAAATTCCCCGGTCTAAGTCGTAAAGAGCAGCATTACAGCCTCCTAATCCTAAAACTAGCGTTAACTCTTGAACGGCTGCCTGGAGAATTTGGCTTTCATCCAAGGAATCACGCACCTTATCCGTGATGCGTTTCAGCATCGATTCAAATACAAGGGCACGCTGGACTTCTTCCGTGCGACGCTGGACTTCTGCTTCTAAGTTAGCGTTGCGGGTTTGCATCTCCGCATAGAAAGTGGAAAGCTCTTGATTCCTGTGGTGAAGTTCTTCCGTTGCTGCCGTTAGATCGGCAAGCATGACATCGATTTCTGCGATGATTTCATTCACCTGAGGCTGATGCGAGGGAGATAGTTCACGAGTTGCCTGAAGCAAGCTGTGGATCTTTTCTTGAGCTAGTTCCAGTCGTTGACTTAGATCGCCCCTATTCACCATTGCACCTCTTGCAACCGTCATATCTCGCCTCTATCGAAAAAGCTGCCCGCCTTAACAAGTTTGGGCTCCCAGTCATGACTAGCACTATCGTGTCGTCTGCTTAATCCTCTCTTCAACCAGCGATGACGTTGACCGAGAGCCGAATAAAAAAAACTCACGGGCTTAGGATACAAAGGGCGATCGCCCACTCTTAAGTTGTACCTATCACGAAGAAAACGCATGTTTTAAAGGACTATGCAAGTTGAAAAACAGCAGATTTAGCAGATTTAATGAATGGCTGAGTAATTCTGTAGATTCTTTATATTGGTATATTTGCGATCGCTAATCAAACAATAAAGCTTTGTTCTGGGAAAAGCTATATTAGCGTAGCCATATCCGAACATTTGCGCTCTTAAGTTTATGTTATCTCTCTACAGCGTTTAATCAAGCAATAGCTAGGAAGTGGAACTCAACGATAGTGTGCTGCCTGTATCGTTTAATACCAACTTCAAAAATTCCGGTTACAGAGGAAACGCTGAAATCCCTGACGTAGCCACGCATTTATAACTCAAAACTGAGAATTTCTCCTGCGGAGACGCTGCACGAACAAAACTCAACATTGGTGTAAGCCGCCTACCACGCAGGTGCTCCAGCCTCGACTAGAATCATTCTACGCTCCCAGTCAGCAAAGGACTCAAGCTTCGGGGTCTACGCTAAAGCTGTTCGGCTGTAAGAGGAGAAGCCTTCTATAGCTGTTGCCAGCTAGCTTAGGACATGGACATTTTGGTGGGGCGGCTTCGCCGCCCCACCAAAATGTCCTAACCGATATGGCTAGCGCGCTATATCATTCATTGCAGACAGAGGGGACGTTACGACCTGCAACTTCCCCTCTGTCTGTCATGAATTTGGTTGATGATGGCGATGAATGGGAGGACGGCGACTGCCCCGCGTCTAGCTTTTTCCGAAGCATCTGCATTTGCTTCCGCCGTTGGCGTTGCCGAGCACTACCGCCTTTTCCTTTTGCATTGCGCCCTTCTCGTCGGGGAGATTCCCAACGCTTCAGTCGTTGTGCCATCGATGAGTACTCCAGAGTAATTAAATGTTTCTCTGGGGTAACTACAGTCTGCAGCACGGGCATTCCGGAAATAGAAGCCACCGCTCCTTGATCAACAGTCAAGATCTGACATATTCAGTATTAGATGGGCAGAGCGAGACTCGAACTCGCATGACCGTAAGGCCGCCACATTTTGAGTGTGGTGCGTCTACCAATTTCGCCATCCGCCCTTAGATGTCATTTCACTACTATAATCCATCACGCGCGTTTGGAGAAGTCTTGAATACGTTTGGCTACTGGCCCAGCGATCAATTTCGCGGGCGCGGAGGACAGGCAGAGGATGGGTTAGTTGTGCGGTTTGCATCTGTTTTAAGGCTGTTCCTACTTCATCCATTGACCATTGATCATAGGATCGCGCTTGTTCGATAAAGGCATCCACATTAAGCTGGCTCGAAATTTTGGGAGATCCTCCGGCTAGCTTCATCAGCACCGAGGCAACAATTTTGGGATCTTGGGCAACCAGCAAGGCGGCGCGATCGCACGTAAATTCCGCGCACCGAATCCATTCCATAAGTTGCGCCTGCAAGTTTTGAGCCAGAACCTGACCCCACGGAGTCACCTGCCCTGCGGCCAGAAGGATTAAGTTGGCCAGGGTAAGATACACACCGTGATCGCACTTGAGGTGTCCCAACTCATGCCCAATCACAGCTTGAATTTCTTCTAACGTCAGCAGGTCTAGCAAAGACGTGTGCACCACAATAAAGGGTTTCTTCCCGCGAATAGCTAGGGTGTAGGCGTTGGGGGCTGGATGTTGCCGGATGTAAAGCTCTGGAGGGTCAAGGTCTAAAATTTGGCACGCTTCGAGCAGCGCTTGGTGTAACTCAGGTAGTTGGCGATCGCCCACCAACACGCTAGAGGCAATATTTTCCAGGTAGAAAAACTGCTCCGCCACTGGCCCTAGCACACTTCTCACGAGTAAATCTAATCCTGGAACCTGTTTCAGAGCTTGGGTGGCTTCTAGATCGAGCGGATGACGAAATTGGTCAGATTTCAGGCCAAGGAGTGTTATTTTTTGTGGGGACATACTTCCTAAAGATGAAAATGTGCGTTAGGGTACATAGGGTAACGTTGTAATCTGTAAACTTGCGTCAGCCTGTCAAAATATTTTAACGGTTTGGCTTAGGGAGACTAGTTTTCAGCCCTTAAGCCTATGTTAGGATGTTTGAAGCGAGGCTGATAGTTCGGCGGCCGTTTTTGCTCGAAGAGTTGTGAAGGCGTTTCTCCGAAGGTTAGTTCTCTACAATTTCACTGGTTTTGGAGAAGCTCCATGTCAATTTATATTGGTAACCTGGCCTACTCGGTCACCGAGGAGGATTTGAACGAGGTGTTTGCAGAATATGGCACTGTGAGCCGCGTTCATCTTCCCAAGGATCGGGAGACAGGTCGCGTGCGTGGCTTTGCATTTGTAGAAATGGGAAGCGATACAGAAGAAGATGCAGCAATTGAAGCGCTAGATGGCGCAGAGTGGATGGGACGCGATTTGCGTGTTAACAAGGCCAAGCCTCGTGAGAACAACAGTCGCCAATCCTTCGGCGGTGGCAATCGTGGTGGCAATTGGGGCAACAACAGCAATAGTGGTTGGAACGAAAGCCGATCTGGATCTCGTCGTTACTAAGTAGAAGGTTTGTTTGGAGCCATTGATCTGGAGAATTTGCAGATATTCTCCTGGGATAATCCAGTTTTCTTCAAACTGAATTTCAAATAATTGAAGCATCCGTCCAGCAGATTCTTAGAGACTTCGCTGGACGGGTGTTTTTTGTCCGAAAATTTTGAGTTTACGTCTTTACTCTCTAGCGACAGGTATCTGGTGGCTACTAGAGAATGGTGTTGACCGCAATTCCAGTGTGTGGCGGAAACCCAGATTTTGCCGAGGCACACCGACCCAAATACCTTCACGTTCAAATGCCTGCTTCAGGCGATACCGAAACTCTCTGGCTACGTTCCACTGTTCTAGGGGCTTCGTTTTAAACCACATCCGAATCAGGAGTCCCGCGTGATCAATATCGTCAATGCCCAGAAGTTCTGGCGGTTCTAAAATGACCTGCTGCCATTGGGGCTCTCGATACAAGGTTTCGGCTACGTTGCGCATTACCGATAGACTGCGATCAATAGGAACATCGTAGGCAACATCAATCGTGAAATCGACGCGAGCCCATTCCTTTGAAAGATTCTGAACAATCGAAATCGCACTGTGAGGGATTGAAATCAGCCGTCCTTCGTCATTCCGAAGCTGGGTTAACCGTAACGTCTTCCCCCTCATTGCTTTGGCTGGGCACTGCAATGTGGAACAGTTTGTACCCATCAAACCAAACCGGATACGCTTCTGCTGGGCTTGATGTCATCGCAATCAGGTCAGGTAAGTGTGGAATCTGAGCCTGGGCAGCGGTAGTTCCGGTCAGAAGTCCGACCAGTACAATACCCATCGCCACCATAAACGAGATGCCTTGACGTCGCCAATCTTTTGCAATGAGGAGCAAGAGGTGCTGAATCTGTCGCAGATTTTGAAACGGCTTTAGCGGCATAGCTTCAGGTCTAAAACTCCGCCACAAGCTAACAAATCTTTGTTGACCCTGCAATCTACCGATATGGGTAGATTTGGGCATGGGAGTGGGGTCTGAGGCTGGCGTGGGATGCGTGGGTTAAAGAAGAGTAGCCTTTCGTACAAAACTAACGGAAAATAATGCCGTGGCTGTATAACACACCATAATTTTGAAATCGAATTTGGGTAGATGCAGATGATTAGGCAGTGGCTCCATAAAACCTTTGGCAAGACGCGATGGCTGTCTATGCTGTTTGTGGTGATTCTGGGGGTAGGACTGGTGGGATGTAGCGATCGCGCCAATTTCCCATCCCGCTCATCCTCTCGCCTAGATGCCCCGTCCCGTCCCGTGCGAATCAAGGAAGTCGCTCCACCACCACTAGTTCGGGATTTGCGGGTCGATTTGGAATCCTATCGTCCCCAAGTTCAAATTTTGAGCCCCCGTCCGGATGAGGTATTACAAACTCAGACCGCCACGGTTCGCCTTGCGGTTCAAGATCTACCACTCTTCAAAGACGAAGCTCTGGCGTTAGGCCCTCATCTTCATGTGTTTGTAGATGACCAACCCTACCAAGCGGTTTATGATCTGGCGACTCCGTTAGTGCTAGATAATCTCACGCCGGGAACCCACACCGTTCGCGCCTTTGCGGCCCGCCCTTGGTATGAAAGCTTTAAAAATGAGGGGGCATTTGCCGAAACGACGTTTCACGTTTTCACCAAGACTGAGGAAAAAGCTCCTAAGCCCGAAGCTCCTCTGTTGACCTACAGCCGCCCCCAAGGTCGCTACGGGGCTGAGCCGATTATGCTGGATTTCTACCTCACGCAAGTTCCCCTACACGCGATCGCCCAGGCGGACGATGAGGATGATGTGCTGGATTGGACGATTCGCTGCACGATTAACGGAGAAAGCTTTGAGATCGATGAGTGGCGTCCCCTATATTTAACTGGATTTAAACCGGGTCAAAACTGGGTGCAGTTAGAACTGTTGGATGAAAACGGCGAGGCGATCGCCAATGTGTTTAACAATACGGTACGCCTGATCGACTATACACCTAACGGAAAGGATGCTCTGTCCCAGATCGTCCGAAACGAACTTTCCATCGATGAAGCGCGGCGAATTGTGATTGAAGGCTATGAGCCGCCTGCGCCCGAACCCGCAGTCATGGAGCCTGCTGTTGAGGACGTTGAAGAAAAATCAGTAACCGAGGAATCGGAAGACGTTACTGCAGAGGAGCGCACTTTGGAGCCTGCACTGACTGAAGATGAATTCCCAGAGACGCAGGAACCGAGAATCGAGCAAGGAGAAATAGCGCCGATTGAACCAGTTCCTCCTGTGGAGATCAAGCCAGATCAGGATTTAGCGCCGGAAGATATGCCTGTTGAAATCGTAGTTCCGGAGGTGCAAAACGCATCAGAATCGACAATTGAACGTCAGTCTGACGAGACACCACAACAGGTCGAAGCCAGACAACAGCCAAATGAAATAGAAACTGTAGACGAAGGCGATGCAAGCCCTACAACTGACCGTTCAGAGTTGGATGCGTTAACCCCGGAAGGGATAAGTTCTGTAGCCATGGAATCGACGTCATCCGCTGCATTAGAACCAGAGAATGAGGTGATCGCCCCACCTGATGCAGCGGATGATACACCCCTAAGTCAAACTAATCAGAATCAAGAATCCGCTGAATTATCTTCTCCCGGATTATCTCGCCCTGCCTCGAAGATCGTTGAAGCAGAACCAAAACCCTCGCCTGCCATTAACTCCTATGAAGCGAAAGCGATTTTAGAGGAATTGGAAGACTTAGAAACGAAGGTTGAAGACCTGAAGGGTAGCGTTGCCTCAGCGGCAGACGAACCTCCTAGCGACGATTCCCGTTCCCAAATCGAAAGTTTGCGATCACAGCTTGAGCAGCTCAAGACAAAATTTGGGGATACCTGGGAGCGCTTATCTGATTTTATGCAGATGAAACTACAGCACTAGACAACCCTATCACTGCTAAGTGGGTAACCTGAATTATGAATTAAACGATGTCCTGAGAACGGTATACCGAGCTTTCTAGGTTCCAGAGCTACGTTGAGTTAGGACTCTCTACTTAACAGAGCAATCCTTCATGATGCTAGTGCGTTATTCCTAAAATCTATTTTTAGATCAGTGTGGAGGCGTAATCTTAATCTTTGCTCTCTACAAATTCTAGAAAACTAGAAAAACGTCAAGCCTACCCTATCTCTTTAGTGAGCGATCCCTGATTTTTTTTAGCTGATCCCTAACTTATGAACGGCGATCCCCAAAGATTGAGGAATGTTACCAAATTCACAATCTCAGTAATTACGCCAATACAATAAGAAGCAGCAGGAAGCCAAACAAGGATGCACTCGAAGTCACGAAAATTTGAGGGAACATGGAATCTTGGTCAATAGAATCAATAGAGGATTGAAGCATTGTTTGAGTTTTCATGGATTTAACCCTTGAAGCGAGTGGTCATAATCTAGCTACCTATATCGTTGCGGATAAGTTGAAACTAGACATCACCTGAACGTGTACTCCGGTCGGGTGATTGCCTTTAGTTGGTCTATACCTATACATACAAGTATTCCCGTTTGGAATCCGAAAAAACCACCTTTCCTGCCTATATTGATTGAATCAACACGGAATTGATTCTAATGAATTGCAAAAATTCACATTTCTCTAACGTGAGTTTGGGTTAATCAGAAGCAAATAGAGGGGGCGTCAATGCGCAAAGATGGCTTCCTGGGCTGGTGGCGACTAGTTGAATCTCACAGTCCTGCCGTAGCTGATGTGCGAGTTTTTGGCAGACATAGCTCCAATGGCAGACCTGTTGAGTATGGAACTACTTGAAATTGCAGTAAGCCGACTGGGGGCGAGATAGCCCTGTTTCGAGGAAATCGCACAATTTGGGGTGGACGTGCCAATATGCGAGCGGTGCTATACATGGGAAGGTTGACGGCGGTGCGATCTAATCCCACGCTCAAAGCGCTTTATGAACCTCTGCTGGGTCAGGGCAAAGCCAAGAAGGGGGCGTTCGTTGGGTGTATGCACAAGTTACTTCGCATTTTGAATGCGACCATGAGCGATCGCCAGCCCTGGCAAACCCAGTCTAATCTTGCAACGGAGACTATTCATGCAAAAGACTTGCACTGACCGATACGAGGAGTTGAGTGGCGATCGCGTTTGGTTGATTGCCAGGAATTCGCTTTCGGGAGTGTTCTGGAAATCGTGCCTGACAGGGCTGAAACCCTGATTTCTCGTTCCCGAAACCGGGACTTCCACAAAAATCTGATCACTCCCCGCTTTCTGAGGCAGGTATAAGCACCAAGTTCATCGGCAAGCTGTGGGGCTTAGCATGACTCAACTAAGGCTGGATAAGTCACCTTGTTGATACGTATCAAGTTGTCACGTGTCAAATCTCGTTCCAGTATTACTTGCTCAAATTCCTCTGTTTCCCACTCAATTCTTGGCATCCAACATCATCGCTTATGGGTTCGGTCGTTGGCAGAGGTAGCGGTTCCTTAAGCGCCAGAATTAGATCGAACACGTTTATTGATCCATCCAGCAATACCGCTTAGGATTGCACCTGTCATTAAAATACCGATTGCTGGCGTAAAGACAGGTTCCCATAGGCTATACCACAAATCAAAACCTAGAGGAATGTCTAATGCTTGTCCAACAAGCGCGATCCCGAACCAGAAGAAGCTAAACAGTACGATAAACAAATCCACCATCAGTGCGGTGTTTAGCCAGTCCAGAAAAATTTTCAGCATGAATAGAGCTTAATTTTTCTACGAATACGTTGTAGACAATCCCTGCTTGAGCCGAGGCAGAGCGATCGCCTCATCGTATAAACTTATTCAATTAGTTTCAGATTGTCAAAGAAAATAAACAAAAAATATGGCTGCGTTTTGCAGCACAGCCACACATGACTAAAAATGAGTGTCCAAGGATGAGGCACACGCTCTCTACCTTAACTCAATGCTTCATCATCGAGCAGTGCCTCTAAATTGTCGGGGTCAACATAGTGACACGTTGCATCATCCATGCAAATGAGAGCCCAACCAGAATCGTCAATTCCCATAAACTTGTAAGACGCTTCTTGAATAAAAAAGCCCCTGTGATTGCGCGTTTCCGGTTTGATTTGAACGTCATCAACGTTAATAACCATATGAGTTTACTCCTTGACTCCAAAGACGAAGTCATGCAACAACTAAGGTATAACGACGACTAATTCGTCGCTTTTTCACAGCTTATCATTAGTTTTTCGTCTATATCTTTAAATTAATTTGAGCGATCCTGAGAAAAAGTTAAGATATCGCAACAAAATCCTCAAGACTTGGATACAATTCTGGATTAAACCTCAACAAATAGGGTTCTAAAGCTTACTTGCTCTTAGTCTCAAACAATATTTTTTGCTCTCTATGTGTTGAGATAAAATTTCTGGAATCCCTATTTAATGAGGGACGTAGTCTCCAAACGTCAAAGATTTCGGATAAATTTCAATCCGCTCTTCAAGCTATTTAAGCTGGAACCAGAATCTGTGTATAAACCTAACCTGAAGCGTTACTCATGCGTAACAATGGCGTCTCCTAAGTTGCAATTCTTTAACTTGAAGAATGAACTAACCCTTACAAGATATCCACTTCGTACTATCCTGCGACACCAAAGGCCCTCGACACTGCCAGTGTATCGAAATATATACAATCGTTCTCATATTTAATCTGATAGCAGGAAAATCAGTCCTGATAGTCGTGGCACTGAACTATGAGAAGGCTGGTTGACTGACAAATCTTTTTTAGTAGGTTGGGTGAAACAACGTGGAACCCAACTCTAGCCTTTATTCTGTTGGGTTACGCTAGCGCTCACCCAACCTACGAGAGAATCAGGGTTGTGTGAGTTTTGTCAGTCAATCAGATGAGAAGGTATCCATCCTAAAATGCTCTCAATCCCTTCCCTCTAACCGTTAATCGCAGGAAGTTCCCAAAAAAACGTGCTTCGCACAATAGACGAAGCACAACATGTTTGATATGAAGCTACTCGAGAATTAAAGCTTTACCTCGATATCAACACCAGCAGGTAGATCAAGCTTCATCAAGGCGTCAATGGTCTTTGATGAAGGCTGATAAATATCAATAATGCGTCGGTGAGTTCTCGTTTCAAAATGCTCCCGCGAATCTTTATCTACGTGAGGCGATCGCAATACACAATAAATTCGACGCTTAGTAGGCAAAGGAATTGGTCCAATTGCAGTAGCGTTGGTACGGTTCGCTGTATCCACAATCTTTTCGCAAGACGTATCCAATAGCCGACGGTCAAATGCTTGTAGGCGAATTCTAATTTTCTGCTGCTGTATCGTTGCCATGCTTAATTTAACTCAGTAGTGACACTATGCCTAAACAGTCAAGTTTTCAAGGTTCCAATCGATCTGGCTTAGATTTGTTTCGAGCAAGCTACCAGTGGTCAGCGAATATAAACTGAACCACTGGCAACTATTTCAGAGAGAAGAGTCAGTTTCAGACTACTTCAGAATCTTGGAAACAACACCTGCACCAACGGTACGGCCACCCTCACGGATTGCAAAACGCATACCTTGCTCAATTGCAATGGGGTTGATCAACTCAACCGTCATCTTAACGCGATCGCCAGGCATAACCATTTCAGCATCACTACCATCATCAGCAGTAAACGCGTCAATTTTACCCGTTACATCAGTTGTACGTACATAAAACTGAGGCTTGTATCCAGGGAAGAATGGGGTGTGACGACCACCTTCTTCTTTCTTCAGAATATAAACTTCAGATTCAAACTGTGTATGAGGCGTAATGGAGCCAGGCTTAGCAAGAACCATACCACGCTCGATGTCGGTCTTCTGAATACCTCGGAGAAGAATACCAGCGTTGTCGCCAGCCATTCCCTCTTCCAAGCTCTTCTTGAACATTTCAATACCCGTTACAGTTGTGCTGCGAGTATCTTTCAATCCAACCAACTCAACAGTATCGCCGATCTTAACCTTACCACGCTCAATACGGCCAGTTGCAACTGTTCCACGACCTGTAATAGAGAAGACGTCCTCAACGGCCATTAAGAATGGCTTATCAACGTCACGCTCAGGAGTAGGAATGTAATCATCTACAGCATCCATCAGTGCATAGATCTGATCGACCCACTCATCATCGCCACGTTGAGTCTTAGGGTCTGCAAGCATTTTCTCAAGTGCTTTCAGCGCAGAACCCGCGACAACAGGGATATCATCACCATCAAATTGGTAAGAGCTTAGCAACTCGCGAACTTCGAGTTCGACCAGTTCCAGGAGTTCTTCATCATCAACCATGTCTTTCTTGTTCAAGAAGACAACCAGCTTGGGAACACCAACCTGACGAGCTAACAAGATGTGCTCACGAGTCTGGGGCATAGGGCCATCTGCTGCCGAGCAAACCAGAATAGCTCCATCCATTTGAGCAGCACCCGTGATCATGTTCTTCACGTAGTCTGCGTGACCAGGACAATCAACGTGAGCATAGTGACGATTTTCGGTTTCATACTCAACGTGAGCAGTGTTGATGGTGATACCCCGCGCCTTTTCCTCAGGAGCCGCGTCGATCTCGTCATACTTCTTAGCTTGCGCACCACCCGTAGCAGCCAAAGTCATCGTAATTGCTGCCGTTAGCGTGGTCTTACCGTGGTCAACGTGACCAATAGTACCAATGTTAACGTGAGGTTTTTTCCGTTCGAACTTTTCGCGTGCCATGAATCCTTCTTTCCTCTCTCTGTGTTATGCGTTCCCTTTACTTTTAGCGATGATAGTCTCCGCAACGTTGCGAGGAACTTCATCATAGTGACTAAATTCCATGGAGAATATGCCTCGACCCTGGGTATTAGACCGGATATCCGTAGCATATCCAAACATTCTCTCCAAGGGAACCTTGGCTGTCACTTTTGTAATGCCCGCCTCAGATGTTTGGCCTTCAATGTGGCCACGGCGGGAGATGAGATCACCGATCACTGTTCCCACAAAATCTTCGGGAACTTCGACCTCAACCTTCATCATAGGCTCCAGGATGACTGGAGATGCCTTCATCACAGCTTCTTTAATTGCCATAGAGCCAGCAATCTTGAATGCCATTTCAGATGAATCTACATCATGATACGAGCCATCAACTAGAGTAACTTTGACGTCAATAAGGGGATAGCCAGCTAGGATACCAGATTCACAAGCTTCCTTCATCCCCTGTTCAGCAGGTGCAATGTATTCTTTCGGAATTGCCCCCCCCACAATCTTAGAGATAAACTCGAAACCTGTACCAGCATCACTGGGCTCGAGGTCAATCACGACGTGACCGTACTGCCCCTTACCTCCACTCTGACGAACAAACTTTCCTTCAACTTTACTGACTGCCTTCCGAATCGTCTCACGGTATGCAACCTGCGGAGCACCAACATTTGCCTCTACCTTAAATTCTCGCAGCATACGATCCACGAGAATTTCAAGATGGAGCTCACCCATACCCGCAATAACGGTCTGGTTAGTCTCTGGATCAACACTGACTCGAAATGTAGGGTCTTCCTCAGACAGAGACTGAAGAGCTTTCGATAGCTTCTCCATATCCTGCTTTGTCTTGGGCTCAACCGCTACAGAAATTACAGGCTCTGGGACATAGAGCGACTCTAATACAATGGGCGAACTCTCGTTGCAAATCGTATCGCCTGTAAACGTATCTTTCAGACCCAGGACAGCTCCCAAGTCACCAGCGCGCATTTCATCAACTTCAATGCGATCATCCGCTTTCAAGATAATAAGCCGAGAGATGCGCTCCTTCTTACCCTTGGTTGCGTTGTAGACATAGCTTCCCTTGGTTAAAACACCTGAATATACGCGGATGAAGGTAAGACGGCCATAGGGATCTGACATGACCTTGAATGCCAAGGCTGCTAGTGGTTCATCGTCCGAGGCGTGGCGTTCGGCTGTGCTGCCATCCGGTAAAACACCCTGAATCGGTGGCACATCCAGTGGTGAGGGCAAGTAATCCACAACCGCATCTAACAAAAGCTGCACACCCTTATTCTTAAAGGCAGAACCACACAAGACCGGAACCATTGAACCGTCGATAGTAGCCTTGCGGAGAGTGGCCTGAATTTCGTCTTCAGTTAATTCTCCACCCTCTAAGTATTTCTCTGTCAGGGTATCATCTAGCTCCGCTACGGACTCGACCAGTTTCGTTCGCCACTCACTCGCTTGATCAGCGATCGCCTCTGGAATGTCCGTTTCTTGAATGTCCGTACCCAAGTCGTTGGTGTAGATATAAGCCTTCATCTTCACCAAATCGACAATTCCTTGGAAGTCTGCTTCCGAACCAATGGGAATTTGAATCGGCACTGCATTTGCTTTCAAGCGATCGCAAATTTGACCATAAACCTTAAAAAAGTTTGCGCCTGTGCGATCCATTTTGTTCACAAAGGCAATGCGTGGAACCGAGTAGCGATCCGCTTGACGCCACACTGTTTCAGATTGGGGCTGGACACCGCCGACAGAACAGAAAACGGCCACCACCCCATCAAGCACCCGCATAGATCGCTCTACTTCAATCGTGAAATCTACGTGTCCGGGCGTATCAATAATGTTGATTTGATGATCGTTCCACTTGGTACTGATGGCAGCAGCCGTGATCGTGATTCCACGCTCCCGTTCCTGCTCCATCCAGTCGGTCACAGCAGTACCTTCGTGAACCTCCCCAATCTTGTGGACGATCCCCGAATAAAACAGGATTCTCTCTGTGGTAGTCGTTTTGCCAGCATCAATGTGTGCGGCAATTCCCATATTTCTTATCCGCTCAAGCGGAACAGTACGTGCCACAGCTACCTCCTCGAATAGTCTCTGCCGCAGGCTTTGCAGGATGTTTTCATACGATCTTAACGTTCATAGAAAGCATTTTGTATGCCGCTATGAAGTAAACCTAGTAGCGATAGTGAGCAAATGCCTTATTTGCCTCAGCCATACGATGAGTCTCTTCGCGCTTGCGAATCGCACTTCCAGTTTCGTTAGCAGCATCCATCAACTCGTTCGCAAGTTTCATCGCCATGGTTTTGCCAGAACGCTGACGTGAAAACTGAATAAGCCAACGTAATGCTAGAGCTGTACCCCGATCAGAGCGTACTTCCATGGGAACCTGGTATGTTGCACCACCCACGCGACGAGCCTTAACTTCCACGAGAGGGGTTGCGTTTCGCACAGCTTTTTCAAAGGTTTCTAATGGCTCTGAACCTGTGCGTTCCTCAATAATCTTGAAGGCGTCATAGATAATGTTGTAAGCCAAGGAGCGCTTACCACTCCTCATCAAACGCCGAACCATCATACTAACAAGACGGCTATTGTAAACAGAATCAGGAGGAACAGGGCGCTTTTGGATGACTGTGCGACGAGACATAGGTTACCTTAAAACTCAGAATGTTCGATTGATGAAGTCTAGTAGTACGGACAGGAAATACCTTACTGGAAGCTAGGTCAAAACGAGGTTGAATGCGAACAACTCAAGCGCCCAACTACGCCTTCTTCGGACGCTTAGTACCGTACTTAGAACGCCCCTGAAGACGATCCTTAACGCCTGCAGCGTCCAGAGTTCCACGAATGATGTGATAACGAACTCCTGGCAAATCCTTAACACGACCTCCTCGAATCATGACCACAGAGTGCTCTTGAAGGTTGTGCCCAATGCCCGGAATGTAAGCCGTAACCTCAAAGCCAGAGGTAAGACGAACCCGAGCAACCTTTCGCAGCGCTGAGTTTGGTTTCTTCGGGGTAGTAGTATACACACGTGTGCAAACTCCACGACGCTGAGGACAGCTCTTTAACGCGGGAGACTTCGTCTTCTTCTTTGCTTTTTGGCGTTCACTACGAATGAGTTGTTGGATTGTGGGCATGAGTCGAGGTCTTGTACCTAATGAAGATAAGCGAAATAATTCACAAACAAATCCTTATCGTATCTAATTTGGATAGCGCTTGTCAAATTATTCTTGGTTAAGTCACGCACATTGAAACGAGCTACCGCAGCTACAGGTTTGAACTGCTTTTGCGTTATGAAATCGAAAGCCTCCACCCATCAGATCTTCCGAATAGTCGATAGATAGGTTTTCGATGCGTTCAGCGCTAGCATTATCCACAACAATTTGCAGGTTGCCATGCTGCACTACATGATCGTCGGAGAGCGCAGCAGAGCCCAGACTTAAACTGTAACACCAATCCATACATCCTCCCTGTTCGATGCGCAATCGAAGGATGCAGTTTGAAGCTGTTGTTTTTGCCCTGAGGCGATTGATTTCTGCAAACGCTGTGGGAGTGAGCTGAATCGTCAACTCTGCTATTCCTTAAAGTCAGATGGTGCTACATCATTGTCTCATACGGGACTGCCTTTTAAAAGCTGCTAAGTAGGATAAAGCCATTGCCTGCTAAGATTGTCGTTGAACTGAAACTAGGTCTCCTCACAGGCGTGAAGGTGTGATTCAATCTGGGTTCTGATTTTTTGTACAGCCATCCCACGGAAATTAGTACTCAAAATCAGCAATCCTACACAAAGGAATAGGCGGTACATCTTTCAGGCGTACCGCCTATAGAACGGAATGATGAAGTACAGGTTGAACGAAATGCAATCTAGACGCTTGTACGAGCGTAGTCGTCTTGGAACCTCACAATATCATCCTCACCAAGGTATTCACCATTTTGCACTTCAATTAAAACCAGCGGAATCACCCCAGGATTTTCTAGACGGTGATGAGTACAGGGAGGAACGTAGGTTGATTGATTGCTGGATAAAAGCATCTCGCGTTCGTCGCAAACTACTTTTGCCGTCCCAGATACCACAATCCAGTGTTCACTCCGGTGGTGGTGCATCTGTAGGCTAAGGCGATGCCCTGGCTTGACCTCAATGCGCTTGATTTTGTAACCCTTGCCTTCCTCAAGAACGGTGAATGATCCCCAGGGACGAAGCTCTGTCGCTGCTACTCCTTTTGGGGCTGTAGCGGCGGGTAAGGATAAGCCGTTGAGCTGTTTTACATCTTGCGTTTGCGGCATGGGCTAAGTTCTCCTAAACGATTGAGTGTAATTGTGGGTAATGTATGTAGCTTACTGAAGGAGGGATTTAAGGATACTTTTGATAGATAAGCCTGAAGATCGCCAGCTAACTCCACAGAATTCCGACTATTCGATTATCCCTAGTCGCAGCGATCGCCCCTGACGATACTTACTCTGATAAGCACTTCATACAAATCATGAGTTCAGAACGCACTAGTGCTACGATATCAGCGCAAAATAGAACTGTCATCGGCAAGATTTCAGATCTCGGAGTTTCACATCAAGTCTTCATAGAGGTGCTAAGCGGATTCAACGGGGCTTTAAGGTCGTACTGATGTGGTTTTTGTTGCGCCGCATCAAGATCCAGCACTTGACTCAGGGGGTCTCTACGGCTTCGGAGTCTAGATTGAGAAAAATACCAATACCATTGTTAACGCGTGCCACCGATTCAGGATTAACGTTCAACAATCGCGATCCTAAGGTCAATGTTGTAGAACTCCCACCATCTAGATTGAGTGCATCTATTGTTCCCAAATTGCGCATAATTTCAGCCATCTGGGTAAGACTGACGCCAGATCCATCGCTTTGATTGTGAACAGTAACCAGCAGGATGTGATCTTGGTCTGTGAGGCCGATAGCGCTCCGAGACGCTTTCTGCTGAATAAATGCATCGGAAAACTGTTCAAGTTGGGCATTAAGAACAACCTGCCGATTCTGAAGTAATAACGGTCCCGCTCCTAAAATTTCTGGATAGGTGGCAAAACTTTCAGGGGTTGTTGCCGTATTCAGGTGGACTTGGGTACCGACAGCAAGGGATTCAAGGATCGAGTTGTAGGAACGGACTGCCAGGATATATCCATCTGCCGGAATTGCCACCCGATTTTGTCCGGCGTGTTCAAATCGCTGCTGCTGAATGACCTGATCGCCTTGGATCGTCACGATTGTTTCATAGTCCGTGAGGGGGCTATAGCTTGTTCCCCAGGAGGGCGTGTAGCGAGAAACACCTGCTTGCACATAGCCGCTATTGAGGTGCTTAAGAGGAACTACCGTTCCAGAATCCGTTTCTAGCGTTTCTTGTAGGCTTAAGGAGCCAAATTGAAATTCGCCATCATCGGTCCAGGCGATCGCCCCTCGATTTAAGATTGGCCCCGAAATCCACTCGCCATTGTGCCGGATCGCACCAAGGGGGAGCTGGTTGTTGCGGTTAAAGAAGCCTCCATTAATCGCAGCGATCGCTTGTGCCTGCTGCGCGATGGTTCGCAAGGGTTGGATCCCTTCAATCGTGGTTGGTTGCGCCCAGATCGGTCGCATATCTAACACAGGTTCGTCTGGGTCAATTTCCAGACTGGTAACGGGGATCAAG
>JACYMB010000264.1 GCA_015272205.1 Synechococcales cyanobacterium T60_A2020_003
ACTAAACATGGGGCAGGTCAAGGGGGGAAAACTTAGCACTTTCAGCCTCTCTAACCTGCCCCTCTCTTATCCCGAACTGACGTTAATCCATAGGTGGGATCAGCAATAGTCCTAGCTCGTCCTACGCGCTACGCGCTAGGAAACATTGCCTCGATTACGAGGCTGTACTGCAGTCACCTCATCAAATAAACCGAGGATCGGCCCTAACATCGCCCCAAAGACAAATCCGCCTGCGTGCGCCCAGTAGGCAATGCCGCCGCCCTGCATGCCCACATTTGTGGTGACATCCAGACTGACTAAGCCATAGAGCGCTTGCTGTACGAACCAAAAGCCTAAAAAGAGAATGGCCGGAATTCGCAGCGTTGTAATGAAAATACCGATGGGAATCAGAGTCAGAATATTCACCCTAGGATAGCGAAGGATGTATGCCCCCATGACGCCTGCGATCGCCCCACTGGCCCCCAGCGATGGAATTTCTGAAAACGGTGAGAAGTACCATTGGGTTAAGCCCGCCAGGACTCCACAGGTCAGATAGAAAAAGAGGAACCGCACCCGCCCCAACTGCTCCTCCAAATTATTGCCGAAAATCCAAAGGTAAAGCATGTTGCCGCCCAGGTGGAGCAATCCGGCATGGAGAAACTGAGAGGTGATTAGCGTTGTCCATTCGCGAATCTTATACTCCGTCATGCCGCCCGACAGTTCTAAACTCTGGGTTAAGGTTTTGGGAACCACGGCCCAGGCCTCAAAGAATTCTGTGAGAGCCTCGGACGGCAGCGACGCTTCGTACAGAAACGCCACCACATTCAGCGCAATCAGTGCATAGGTCACGTAGGGCGTAATTCGGATCGGGTTAAAGTCTTTCAGCGGAACCACGGGTGGCTATCTCAATGCAATAAACATCTCTTTGCAGCGTACTGGATTTTGGAGGTTATGCCTTTCTATCGTAAGAACGACCTCTCGCCCACCCCTAGGGTAGTTCCTTCCAAGCCTGCACCAGAATGTCATTGAGCAGACAGCGCATTTGCGGATCGAGAAGCTGGTGATCCATCAACACCTCAGCGGTCAGATCATCTAAGGACTGACCTTGCGATCGCGCAATCTGAATCACGCCAGCGATCGCCGCAGCTACCAGATCGTTGTCTACAGGTTTGTGGCGCAGTGCACTTATTTCTTCTAGGTTCTCTGGGATGGGATAATTCATATTTAGAACATCAACGGACGATAGCTGGCTCTCAGACTGTCCTTCATAGGGATCAAAGTTTTGTAAACTTTTTTAAGGGTTTTCAATGTAAACGGAAGTGTAACGCACTTTTATATCGTTTGAGATCATCTTTAGACCCAATTTTTTGGAGTTTGCCACATTAACATGCGAGAGGTTTTGTATATCGAGGTTCCCACCGCAGCTAGCGACGCGGTTTGCCAATGGCTCCACACAACCTATAAGCCATTCGCAGGGCAACCCCATCCCACACCGAGCGGCCTGCGTCTGGTCTTCCCGGCCTCGTCTACTCGGTCAGGAAGCGCTGAATTACCGGATGAGTTGGCGATCGTTATCTGGTCGGTACAGCGCACAACCTATCTCAAAGTATTTCGATGGGCGACCCAACCCGCACCCCAAGAGGCACAAATTTTACAGCACCTCACTCAGGGTATCCGCACCGCGTTTCCGCCTCAGTATCCCGCACCTCCGGTCATTGACTTATCCCAGCACTCGATTTTTGAAGCCCTAGCGCCCTATTACCCTAAAACCGTAGCCTTTTTTCAGCGGTTTCCGAATGGCGAGTACGACCTCACCCGCGCCTACTGGTGGGAGCAACGATGGCGCGATCGCGTCCGTAATCCCCAAACGCCCACGCCAATTGTGCAGCAAGTCTCGGAGGCCACCCTGCCCAACCTCACCACGCCGATGTACGACCTCATCTATATCGGTGGCGCGTTGGGTGTGATCCATGCAGCGGTGATGGCGCAGCGGGGATATCGGGTGCTGCTCGTCGAGCGGCTCCCCTTTGGGCGGATGAATCGGGAGTGGAACATTTCTCGACAAGAATTTCAAAGCCTGATCGATCTTGGCCTGTTTACCCCTAGCGAATTTGAAGGGCTGATTGCCTGCGAGTACGAGGACGGATTCCACAAATTCTTTGATGCCAACAATCCGCCCCAAGCCAAAGCTCCGATTCTCCATACGCCCACGGTGCTCAACATCGCGCTCGATTCGGAAAAGCTGCTGCGCCTGTGCGGGGAGAAACTGCGGGCTGCCGGGGGCGAGATTTGGGATGAAACGGAGTTTAAGCAGGCGGATATTTCGGCTGAACGAGTGGTTGTTCACGCCGTTGGTGCAGATGGAGGCGATCGCAGCGCCCAGGGTCGCCTACTCGTAGATGCCATGGGCACCGCCTCCCCGATTGCGTGGCAGCTCAACGGTGGACGAGCCTTTGACAGCGTTTGTCCCACGGTGGGAGCCGTGATCGATGGCGGTTTTGAACCGGGGGTTTGGGATTCTCGCTATGGGGATGTGCTGAATAGTCATGGGGACATCTCGCGGGGACGGCAGTTAATCTGGGAACTGTTTCCGGGCAAAGGGAACGAACTCACCTTCTACCTGTTCCACTACCATCAAGTCCATCCCGACAATCCAGGCTCCCTTCTGGAGATGTACGAAGACTTTTTCACGATCCTGCCAGAGTATCGCCGCTGCGACATGGATCACCTGGTTTGGAAGAAAGCGACCTTTGGCTACATTCCGGGACACTTCAGCACCAGCGATCGCGATCGCCAGGTGGCCTTCGATCGCTTGGTTGCCATTGGGGATGCCGCGTCGTTACAGTCTCCCTTGGTCTTTACCGGGTTTGGCTCTCTGGTGCGCAATTTGTCGCGGTTAACCCATCTGCTCGATACGGCGCTCCGTCATGATTTGCTTGCGGCCAAGTACCTGGATCAAATTCGCGCCTACCAGAGCAACATTGCCGTCACTTGGCTCTTTTCCAAAGGCATGATGGTGCCCACCGGACGGGCAATCGCCCCTCAACGGATCAACGCCATGCTGAACACTTTCTTTGGCATTTTGGCGAGCGAACCTCCAGAGATTGCCGACCAATTCGTCAAAGATCGGGTAAGTTGGTTAGGGTTTAATCGGATGGCTCTGACGGCGGCTTGGCAGAATCCGGCACTTCTGCTCTGGATCTGGGAACTGGCAGGCCCCCGGGATATGGTGCGCTGGATGAGGAGTTACCTCACCTTTACCGTCACCGCACTGATGGGCTGGCTTTTGGGGTGGTTACCGAATTTCACCCTGCGGATTCAGCCCTGGTGCGAGAAGCAGTATCCCGCGCTGTGGTTTTGGCTCCTAGCCCGCGCCTACGCTGTCACCGATGGATTAGGACGTCCCGCCAAGCTGAACCTCCCCTTACAGCAAGTCGCTGGGGCTGAGCCAGAAAGAATGGGGCGATCGCCCACCCTGGAAAACGTTCAAGATTCGTGATCGAGCGGTCAGATTCGTCTTTAATTTTATTCGTAAACCCGATGTTAATGGAACTTTAACCTGGACTAAATCAGGAGATTACCCAATGCTGACATTGCAAACCTATCGTAGTGTGTGATGTTGCATACATTGGATATAGATGCCATGATTTACGCCCCAATTTTTGAGGCATCTCCGCAGCCCGATCTTCGTCAAATTTTAGAAACCCTCTATCAGGGGCGTACGCTCCTCCCCTACAGTTCTGGGCAGATGATTGACCTTTATCCCGATGAGGTTGTGATCGTCTGTCGCGGCATTGTTCAGCTCGGCACCCTCTACGACAGTGGCGACGAGGCGTTACTTGGGCTAGCCTGTCCTTCCATGCCCTTTGGCATGCCCCTCACCCTCATTCGTCCCTATCAGGCTCAGGCCTTAACGGATGTTGATGTCATGCGCCTCAAACTCTACGAAGTTGAACAGTCCCCTGAGTTAGCAGTCGGCATTTTCCGGCAGGCCATGCGTCGCATTCAGCAAACGGAAGCGATTCTGGCATTGGTTGGGCATCGTCGCGTGGAGGATCGTCTGCGCCATTTTCTGCACTTGCTTAAGGAACAGGTCGGCCAAGCGGTGGACGGAGGCACTCGCCTTTCGGTGCGCCTGACGCATCAACAAATGGCTAATGCTATTGGCACAACTCGCGTCACTGTAACGCGCCTACTCAGTGCGTTCAAAGCGGAGGGATGGCTTGCGATGGATCCAAATCGGCATATGATCATGCGGGATTTGCAGAACTAGCGAACCAACGCAGTCCAACCCATGCTCTAGCGGCAGGCATCGCACCGGATGCGTTTCACGTCTATTTTGCACCAGAATCCTAGGCCACCCAACGCGGTATGGCGTTTTGCAGACTTAAACGTTAGTTAAGTGTCGCTCCGGTTTCTACTTAACCAAAAATCCAGTCACGGACTCGGATCATGCTTTTCCAGTTCGGCTTCCGAGTGAGGGCATCCTCAAAGTTATTCTGAACTTCATCGCGCAATTCCTCCGAGGCCATGCAAATTTGAGTCGCGATTTCAACGTGTGCCCGCACGCCTGTCTTCGCCGTTTCCAGCATGGCCACCGCAAGGTTCACCCGTGCCTGGGGATCTTGGGGATTGATCTTCACCGCTTTGGAGGCGGCTTTATAGGCTTGGGTGGGCTTGCTATCCAGAAGGTAAAGCCACGCAAGGCACGTCCAAGCCGAGCTACTTTTGGGCGATCGCTCACACACCTCTTTAAAGAGTGGAATCAAGGTATCAGGAGACTCTCCAGCCTGGTAGCGCTCAAGGCCGTGGTCAAATAATTCGTCAATAGTTTGAGTCATGAACCGTCGAATTTAGCGTTGTGTAGACGTTTGGCGAGGCATAAACCCCGTAACCTAAACCATCTTATCTCTTCGGACGATACCCACAGCACAACCGCACAGGTTTTTTCAGGACAAAACCTGTGCGGACTTGGATCTTCGGGCAATGCAGGTGCAGGGTTGCTCGTTAAGAGGTGAAGGACTTGCCACACCCGCAGGTTTGACTCGCATTCGGATTCGTAAACTGAAATCCGCCACCGATCAGGGAGTTGCTGTAATCCAACATCAGCCCGTATAGGTACAACATGCTTTTGGGATCGCAGACGACCTTGAAGCCATCGTAGTCAAATACTTCATCGTCTTCACGAATATTGTTGGGGTCTTCAAAGTCCATCATGTAGGACATGCCCGAACATCCCCCCTGCCGAACCCCTACGCGCAGGCAGAGATCCTTGCCTTGAGCTTCTCGGAGCGCCAAGACATGCTTCAGAGCGGCGTCCGACATCATGATGCCGCGTTGCTGTGATGGGGTTGCCTGTGTCATTTGTGCCAACAACTCCTTTTTTTACTATTCTAATGGTAACGGATTCATGGCTCTGCTTGTATTCGTTTGATGATTGAAAATTGCCGCCGCACTCCACAGACTATTCTTTTGCTTGCGGTATAACTAGGGCACAGCACGCCTTCAAACCTACCTGGCTTTATGACTTCTCTTAACCGTTCTACCTCGCGCCGACTCCAGAAACTACCGCAGACCCCTAATGTATGGGAAGGCGATCGCTGTGCCTTATCCCCTGCTATCAAGATCAAAGATGATCCTGAAAATACTCCTAAAGACTGCATTTTGTGGGTCGATGGCAGTGATGCCGTGGTGCGATCGCTCGAAATGGTGTCTGCCGAAACGGGCTACGAAGCGGTGGTGCGCGCCCTACTGCGAGCAATGGAATCCCCGAACCCGCCTGCGACGCCCGGTCGTCCCCAGAAGATCGTGGTGCGCGATCGCGAGCTTCAGTTTTACCTGCGCGGGGTGTTGCAAGACCTGAAGATTGCCGTCGAGTACGCCGCTGACTTGCCGATCATTGACGAAATTCAGCAAAGCCTTCAAAGTTTTTTGGGCACCGCCGAACCGATCCAGCTTCCGGCAGGATACGCGGTTCCGCTCCTCACTGCCGCCCGCGACATCTGGGCAACGGCTCCCTGGCAAAATTTGGATGATGCTAAGACGTTTGCCGTTGAGCTTGATTCCGAAGATGTGGGCACGCTCTACGTTTCACTGCTGGGGATGCTGGGGGAAGAATACGGCGTACTGCTCTACCGTTCGGTAGAGTCCTTAAAATCATTCCGTGAGAAGATTCTGCGTCCGGGCGCGACCCCCATGGCGATGGAGGAAGCCTTTTTAGAACAGGACTGCTTTTTCATGAACTATGAACCTGTGGACGAAGCAGAACTGTTTGCTGCCGAGTCACCGGAGGAGCGCGATCGCCTTGAGGAACTCCAAGAGGCCATGAGCGTAACCGGGATGATGCCGTCCTTTGGGATTTTGCATCCCTTAGAGGGCATGCGCCAAACGCTGTATGCCGAAGAAGCTGCGATCCTGTCCATTGCCCTGGATGCCCTAAATCGCTTTTTCCAGAAGCATTTGTCTAGCCTGGATATGGATCGCTTCCCGAAAAAGAGCGGCACGTATCGCATTCCTGATCCCATCCAGCCGAAGAAAACCGTATCGGTGACTGTATCCACGATGCCCGATCTATCGGCGGAACTAGAGGCAATGGCTCCTTCCGAGGAAGACGGGGAAGGCCTGTTGGATAACCTGGACACGCTGCGAGAACTTTTGATGTCGGCTGGCTTTCCGGTTCCGCCCAGTATGCCCGCCCTTCGGGATGACCTGCTTCCTGAAGGTGCATTTTATAGCCTGGGTTCTATTCCCTGGGACGTGCTGGATATTGTTCGGATGACGGTCAAGCATCACCAAAAGGCCGAGAAGAAGTTTCCCACCACCGCCGATGGATTTCCCGTGATCATGATCCAAACATCTCGTCCCAAAGCGCAAAAACTGATTGAGGCGTTGACAGAGGCTGAGGGCGTTAAGGCGATCGCCTTTAACCCAGGAGAAGACCCTTACTCTGGAATTCGGTACGACTTGGGCATTATCCAAACCGAAGATGGCGATATGCACCTCTTTGGCGAGTTTGATGCCGATGAAGCGACCCATATCCAAGCCCGCAAAAAATGGGATCAGCGCTGTAAGAAAACCAAAGGGCATTGCGGTTTGATTATTGCCCGTGGCGTTACGGGGGCAGCACGCGGAAACCCAGGCCCCCAGGACATGATGGCGCTGTACGAGGTGCGATCGCTCACCGGGAAAGACCTCGGTTTAGGCCCCCTGAAACTCATGCCTCAGTTCTAATTGTCACAAATCGCAATCATCGTCTGAAGAACTGTAACAGTTCCTGAACGAACTTCGATATGGGTCAAATCTGGATGATAGGATTTCGGAAAACTGTTCAGAGAAAAGTTCATGACAGAAGCGCTTACTGGACAAACTCCTAAATTTGGCGGCAGCACTGGCGGCTTGCTGACCAAGGCCGAAACCGAAGAAAAGTACGCAATTACCTGGACCAGTTCTAAGGAACAGGTGTTTGAAATGCCTACGGGCGGAGCAGCCGTTATGAACGAGGGAGAGAATCTTTTGTATCTCGCTCGTAAAGAACAGTGCCTAGCACTGGGACGGCAGCTTCGAACCAAATTTAAGCCTAGAATCGAGGACTACAAAATTTACCGAATTTTCCCATCGGGGGAAACTCAGTATCTCCATCCGGCGGATGGTGTATTCCCTGAGAAGGTGAATGAGGGTCGTGGCCCTGTCAATAGCGTTCCTCGCAATATTGGCAGCAACCCCGAACCTGCAACCGTTAAGTTTAGTGGGAAAGCCACCTACGAACCTTAACTTGCCACCCTTGGCAAATCTTGGGAAGTACATTTAAAGTCCTTTTCGATAGTTATAGACGGAGGTGGATTAGTCCATCTCCGTTTTTTAATGCGCGGTTGGTTGGGCGATCGCCCCATTTTTCGTGATTTGTGATGCTGACCAATCCTCAGAATTGAGTCATAGTGATACTAAGCACCCCCATTCATCAGCCCTTGCCGAGCATCTACAAACGCTTTCTACAAACGCTTCAAGACCCCTAATGCGAGATTGCGAGGGGTACTGATGAAGTTAACGGATAAACACCGCCGATCGAACCTCAACAGAATTTCAACGTCTGTATGGAATCCAAAGTTTCCGACCGAGTTGCCGCCTTTATTCTGCGTCAAAATCGCAACTCCCGTTACGAGTTGCTGATGTTTCGCCCTTTGGATCGGGAAAAGGATTCGATTCAGCTACCGGGCGGAGGGGTCGATCCCGGAGAATCGCTAGAACAAGCCCTTCATCGCGAAATTCATGAGGAAACTGGGCTGACCAACCTACCAATTGTCCGCAAATTGGGAGTTTTTGAGCGGTGCTGGCTGGATACGGGTAACACGAGTCGCCGCCACTGTTTTTTGTTGAAAACCGTATCGGAAACCCCCGATGAATGGGTTCACGTTGTTCACGGCAATGGTTCGGATGCGGGCCTGCGATTTTTCTATTTCTGGCATCGTCCTAGCCTTAACTTTCCCCTTTCCCACTCGTGGCGCTACTTTTTGAGTCCACGCTATATCCCTGAGCTTTTTGATACCGAACGGTAGAGGCGTCATTCGTAAGAGAGATAGAGGAGAATTACGACGATTTTCTCTAGGATGAAAGAAAGTCATTTCGGCGCGATCGCCCCTTTTGCGATGATCTCTACTCCGTCCCCAAAATCTTCGATCCTGATGCCCTGGCTAACACTGGCGGCAATTGTGGGTACATTTATCGTCAATGTTCTCTCCAATATCTACCCCCTCAACGGGATGAGCATTGGTGAACTATCCAACACAATGTTCGCTGACGTCCTGATCACCCCGGCTAACTATGCCTTTGCCATTTGGGGGGTCATTTACCTGGGGCTCTTTGCCTTTGGCACCTATCAAGTAGCGCCTGCCCAACGCTCTAACTCCACCCTCACCCCCATTCGTCCGTGGGTGATTGCTGCCTGCGTCGCTCAGATTGTCTGGGTGTACCTGTTTCTCTCACGCCTGTTTGTCGGATCGCTGGTCGCTATGATCGCGATTTTGGTTTCACTGATCATGGTCTACCTCCAATGCCAGCGGGCAGAACGCCTCACACGAGCCGATCGACAGTTGATGAATCTGCCGTTCAGTATCTATTTGGGCTGGATTTCCGTGGCCACCGTAGTCAACGGGGCGATCGCCCTCTATAGCGTCGGTTGGACAGGCGGTGGCCTTGCACCTGCGGTGTGGACAGCGGTGATGCTGGTCGTGAGTGGGGCGATCGCCCTTGTCTTACTCTGTCAATACCGCGATATCGCGTTTCCTGGGGTTGTGATTTGGGCGGCAGTGGCGATCGCCCTCCGACAGGCAGCAATTCCCACGATCGCCTGGACGGCGTGGGGGGTAGCGATTGGGTTGGGACTGGCGATCGCCGTTTCAACCTTGATCTACCCAACCAACGTGCCACGGTCGCGGATCTAGCGCTCACTGAATGCCCCAGCGTCGTCGCCAGTTCGACGTGGATTCGCGATCGGTTGCCTGCTGCTGTTCCTGCGCATGGCGAGCCAGAATTTCGGCGGCAGAATCGGCCAACGTCGGATCACGGTAAGGAATAGCGGCACAGGTGCGTAGATGCTCTTGCTCCATCACGGATAGAGGAATCAGTTCGGCGGCATGATGCTGGGCAACGGTTCCCTGCGACCATTCATGGGGTAAATGGTCAGCATCGGTAAGGGGCAGGGTGCCGATGTGGAGTCCGGCTTCCTGCATGGCGGCACGAACGGACGCCGAGCGGGAATAGGTGGCTAAGGTTCCCTTTGGCGAAAGGCAAGCGGCCACCTGCTGAAAAAATTCCACGGTCCAAAGTTGGGGACAGCGACGCGGCGAAAAGGGATCGAACAGAATAGCATCCGCCACAAATCCGGTTTGGGCGAGCTGCTGAATCGTTTGCCGCGCATCGCCAATCCAGAGTTTCGCTTGAAGATTTGGCCATTCGCACCCGTAATCCTGGGCGATCGCCCGTAAGGCATGCTGTACTGGACTAGACCAGCTTTCCAAAAGCGGAGGGGCGATCGCCGCTAGGGGCACCGTCGCATCCAGTTCCAAACCGACGACCTCAACCCGACAAGTGGGATTCACCGCCCAGATGGTCTCCAGGGCAGCGGCGGTGTTGTAGCCCAGTCCATAGCACACATCCAAAATCCGCACCGTTTTTGCTGCCGCACGCTGGATCAGTTGGGTCGCTTGGGC
>JACYMB010000265.1 GCA_015272205.1 Synechococcales cyanobacterium T60_A2020_003
GCTGGCATTCTTTATCCGATCTTTGGTTGGCTCCTGAGTCCGATCATTGCCGGAGCAGCGATGGCTTTTAGCTCTGTGTCGGTCGTTACCAACGCGCTGCGGTTGAAGACGTTTAAGCCTGTGATGGGGTGATGGGGTGGAGAGGTGATGGGGGGGAGGGGTAGAGAGAACCATGAAAAAGATTGTGACAACAACCAGTCTACTGCTAGCGATCATGGCGGGAACGGTGTCGGCTCAGGAGCATTCGGAGATGTCGTCCGAGCCAACCGAACAGACCGTTCAGTTTCAACGCATTGACCAACCGTTGTGGGTTAAAGGTGCGGTTACAGCCGGAGGGTTGAGTTTGATTGGGTTGGAGCTGTGGTGGTTTCTATTTAGCAAGCCCAAATCGTGGTGGGCTACGGCTCAGGATGGGATGCAAGAGGTCACTATAACGGTCGATGGTGGATATGAGCCGAACCGGATTGTGGTGCAGGCGGGTCTACCTGTGCGACTGAAGTTCGACCGCAAAGATCCGAGTAGCTGTCTGGAGGAGGTTCGTTTTCCTGATTTTCGGATTGCGCGATCGCTCCCACTGAATGAAACGACAACGATTGAATTCACACCAGAACAGCCGGGACAGTATGAGTTCACGTGCGGTATGAATATGTTTCGGGGGATGGTGGAGGTGCAGCCCAAAGAGACAGAACGGGCGATCGCTCTATCTGCTGACAGGGTACAATAAACTACACTGGAGCTTCTCGGTTCTTCTCTTTTTGGTTATCTCCCATTGCCTATGTCTCTCTCTGCCGATCAGCCTTGGCAACAGTCGAGGGTTATCCAACTCAGTCAGCGCATTTACGACAGTTTTCAGCATTGGCTTCAGCGTCCACTCATTGAGGTTACGGGATCATCCGAGGAAATTGCCAAGGCGTTATTTGAAGCCCCTTTTGCGTTGATGGCACACGGGAATGAGGATGATCCGATCTTCAAGTACGGAAATCAAATGGCACTGGAACGGTTCGGGATGGGCTGGGACGAGTTTACCGCAATGCCCTCGCGGTATTCAGCAGAACCAATGGAGCAGGAAGAGCGTAATCAACTGCTGAAGGCAAGTCAGGAAAAGGGGTTTGTCCCGAATTTTAAAGTGGTGCGTGTGACAAAGACGGGCGATCGCTTTCTGATCGAAGATGGCATTTTGTGGAATGTGTTGGATGAAGCGGGAGTCTATTGTGGACAAGCGGCGATCTATAGCCAGTGGACACCGTTGTAGTTGAACTCTATCTCGGTTCTTTTGGAATCTCTGTGCAAAACCGGGCGTTGCTGAATACGGCTATGAATTGCCCTCATCCCCAACCCATCTCCCGCAGGAGAAGGGCGCTAAAACTCTTGTTCCCTCTCCCCAAGGAGAGGGCTAGGGTGAGGGCTGAAAAAGGCTTGAACACGAAAATCATACTTCTGTTCAGCAACGCCCAAAATCGTTATTCCTTGGACTGAAAGAGATCTAGAGCCAGAGCTTCTAACGTTTTCAGTCCTTTTAGAGATCCCCGAACCAACCGTGCTGCGGCAAGGGGACGTTGGAGAAAGCGCAGTGCGAGGACAACGGGACGGAGACTTCCATCAGGGGCGATCGCCTGTTCAATATTGGGTAAGTCATGGTGGCAATCGTCGCTAATGACCCGCAGCACCGCAAGCTGAGCATGGGGAATTGCCTGAACGAGAACCGCACTCTCCATATCGACAACGCTGGCACTGTAGCGATCGCCCAGTGTTCGCTTCTCTTGCGCAGATGTGATGACGCGATCGCTCGTCACGCCAGTAGCCACTGAGAGGCTAGAACATCGTTGCAGAATCGTTTGAGTCAGGATAGAGTCACAGAACGTACATTCAGGGCTCTCAGGATTTAAGAGATTCCAGACCCGATCGATCAGCACACCTCTACCGATCTCGCATTCAGGCGAGAGACTGCCCCCCAATCCCATAAGCAGCATCGTCTTAGCTGTTTGCCACGGTTGATGTTTCTCCGTTTCCAAAAACTGTTTTAGCGCCTCTGGCCCTGCGGGAATCGCAATCAGTTGCGGTTTTTTGATCTCAACCCGTTTCAAAGCCCGCTGAACGGCCTGAAATTCTGCGCCTACGGGAACTAGGATTACTTGAATATCTATTGCGATCGCCCTCTCTACTCTACACGCGAAATGTCGTGGTTAGCAGGGGTTCGGTAGTCGTATTCCACCTGACCATAATTCAACTTGAGAACGTGATCCGCAATATGGAAGTAGTGCTCATCGTGACTAATCACGAAAATGGCTTTGCCCTGAGCTTTGAGATCCAGCAAAAAGCGGGTGTAGAATAGATGCTTAAAAGATGGATCTTGATCCGCCGCCCACTCATCAAAGAGATAAATAGGACGATTATCGAGATAGGCACTAAGCAGCGTTAGGCGTTTTCGCTGACCTTGGGAAAGGGCGATCGTTGAAAACCGTCCTTCTTCGATCGTGACTTTTTGATCAAGCTGCAAGTCATGAAGATAGCCCTTGGCCTTCTCATAGTCGGCGCTAGTGTCGAAGCCCAAAAGACGCTCAAAGAGATAGAAATCTGAGAATACTGCTGCAAAGTGCTGTCGATACCAGCCTCGGTTTTCATCGGTGAGCAAGCGACCATTGAGCCAAATTTCCCCCGATTGAGGCGTATAAAGTCCAGTCAACACCTTTGCCAAGGTAGACTTTCCACTTCCGTTTCCACCAATGATGAAGGTTAATTCTCCCGGATAGACGGTCAAATCTACTGGCCCCAGGGTAAATTCATGTTCTCCCTGATCGGTTCGGTAAGTATGGGTAACGCCCTTGAGTTCTAGTCGTTGCAGTCCATCGCTAGGCGACAATGGTACGTCTATCCCATCGGTGGAGATCAGACTCAAACTTAGAGTTTGAATCTTGTCGTAAGCAATGCTGGCACGACTGAGAATGGGTAACTTACTGACTAAGCCATCCAGAGGGCCGAGTAAATAGGTAAAGGTCAGCACATAGCCAAAGCGCGTTTCAGGACTGATACCAATCCAGTTCGGCAGGGCAAAAAGGACTAAGCCGACCGCAAAAAAATAGATGAATTTTCCCCAACTATCCAGCACGGCAAAGAGGCTTAAGCCTTGGCTGGTGTTTCGTTTCACGCTGAGGGCGGTCGGCTGTAAATCTACGTTCCAAAAATCCCGTTGTCCTTGACTGTGGAGCTTGAGTTCTTTGATGCCATCAATCAAGCTCCGAAAATGTTGAAAGAGGCGATCTTGTTGATCCCGTGCCACTGCCAGCAATGCTCGTCCTCTTACCAAGAACCAGTGACAGCTAAGCGAGGCCACCAGCGTAATCAGCAACACCAGAATCAACACCTGCCAGGATAGCCAAGAGATGTACACCATACATCCAGCGGCACTCGCAATATTAATGACAAGGAGGGGCACGACACCCGCCGCCGCCGCCACGGTTTGCACATCCTCCGTCAAAATAGCAAACAGTCGGGGCAATCCCAGCGTTTCCAAGGGTTTGAGTTCGGTGGCTAAGATTTGGTGACTGAGTTGGAGTTGCAGTTCAAACACGGCCTCTTGGGAAAAGCGCACCAGCAAAATTCGCGACACCATGGCGGTGGTTAATGCCACTGCTCCCAAACCGACAAATGCTCCGACAATTACGCCCGTGGGTGGAACATCTTGCACCATCAGGTAGCTAATCAGGGCAATTAACCCGGCACTACACACCCCACTCACAATCCCTGTAGTTAGGGCGATCGCGATCGCCTGCCAAGAAGACCGCATTAAAAAAATAATTAAGTTCATGGCATCCTCAGGATGTACGGCGAGTTAACAAAGCCCAACCATCTTCCAGTAAGGTATACAGTACCGGAACCACGATTAAACTCAACAACGTTGAGGTCACTAATCCCCCAATAATCGCCACTGCCATTGGTTGACGCAATTCTGCACCTGCCCCCAGACCCAGGGCAATGGGAATGTGTTGAGGATTGCGGTTTCAACGTTGAGTTCAATGTAACCGTTCGATAGCGTGATTGAAAATCCGAACATCCTAGGTCAACGCTTTGACAATGGCTATCACATCATCGCGACTCAGCTTCTCCTTACCAGCGGCCAGCGCATCTAAGGTTCCGTGGGCAAGAGCGAGGGGAATTTTGCAAAACCGTAAGGCTGGCCCCTTCGGGAGTGCATCCGTGTAAGCATCTGCAAGGGCTAAATTTCGACGGGCGTATTGCTGCATGTCATCAGACGTCCAACCCACCGGATAAAAATTGATGCCCCGATCCAGATCTTCGCTGTGGTTGCGGATAATGTTGACGGCTTGTAGCCCCCGACCAAAGCCGATCGCCTCCATTCGGCTGGTTTTTGTCCCGTCATACCAGGCCCATAAATCCGAGAGCATCAGTCCGACTGCTCCCGCAACGCTGAAGGTGTAGCGATTCAGATCGGCTTCAGTTTCAATGAGCCAATTGCATTCTGCCCAGTAGGCCATCCGATCCGCCATCGCTGCGGTGGCATCCCAAATCCGAGGGGCGATTGTGTCCGGTGCAAGTTGTGCCCAAACCCCAATGCGGAGGGTAACTTCATCGAGCTGATCCTGATAGTCCGCCAGCCCTGTGGCAAAGTCGCTTTCTTGGGACGATTCAGTCCCGGCCTGGAGATTGAGGCTAATCTGTCTGAGCAATTTCGCCTTAACCACGGGACTCAGATCGGGGTGATCTTCAATTTGGTCAATCGCCCGCATGCAGAGATAGGCGGAGGCAACGGCTTCTTGAAGGCCAGAGGGTAAAAGGCTAATCGGGATAAAAAAGGTGCGGCTCGTCGCTTTGAGCAAGTCCAACGCGGTATTTAGGGAAAGCATAGAATTAACTCCTCAAAGGGCTACGATGAGAATAGGATATTTTGGGCAGAACTTTACCACCTTGGGACAGTTGTCGGAAGTGACCGCAACTCAGAAAGCCCGCTTGCTGATATCCGTTTTGAGGTTTGAGTTTTAAGGTTTGAGGTTTGAGTTTTAAGGTTTGAGTTGCTACGTTGGCTGAGTCGAGGAACCAGATATTGCCCATCTGAAATCCCTTCATTCTTGGAGGTGGCTATAAACTCGCCCTTTCCAGGCTCCCCCTTGGCCGACCCAATGACGCCGCGCCGAATCAAGGGTCATGAGGGTATACAGCAAGGCAATGAACGGTAACGCCAGGGCGATCGCCGGAGCCACTCGGTACAGCCGCACGGTAGGCCAGTAAGCGATCGCCATCAGTAGCCACGCCCCCAGTCCTGTGACCGCTAGGGCGTTATTCCCCCACAGCAGTCCTAGCCCCAATCCCACGGGCGGTATCAAGTACACCAAGGCCATACCCAGCAGGGTTCCCACCAACAGCCACGGGGAATAGTTGAGTTGGGTGTAGGCGCTACGGGTCACCATACTCCAAATGCTAGCGAGGTCGGGATAGGGGCGCAGGCTGCGGGTGGTGGTGCTGAGACCCAGCCAAATGGCTCCCTCGGCTTTTACCGCCGCCCCCAACGCGCAGTCATCGATCAACGCCTGCCGAATGGACTGGAGGCCATTGATACGCTGCAACGCACTGAACCGAATCAGGGCACAGCCCCCCGCTGCGGCTGCCGTTTGCTTGCGGGGATCGTTCACCCATCGGAAGGGATACAGCATTTGGAAGAAGAAGATAAAGGCTGGGATTAATAGTTTTTCCCAAAGACTTTGGCAGCGGAGTTGCACCATCAGGGAGACGAGATCCAGGGTTTCAGCCTCGGCCTTGGTGACTAACTGCTGCACGCCCAAGCGGTCATGCTCGATATCAGCATCGGTGAACAGCACATAGTCGGGTGGAGTAGCCTGCGCCGCGAGATACCGAAACCCTTGTTCCATCGCCCACAGTTTGCCCGTCCATCCTGGGGGCAAGGGTTGTCCAGATAGAACGGTAAGGCGATCGCCCAGGACCAGGGAAACCGCTGCATCTCTGGCAACCGTTGCCGTGCCATCGGTACTTTGATCATCTACCAACACCACAAACAGCGATCCCGGATAGGTTTGGGTGAGGTGCGATCGCACGGTGGTGCCAATCAGATCGGCTTCGTTGCGGGCTGGAATCACGACGGCAACGGTCGGCCAGGTCGCCAACGACGGAGCAGATTCACGATCCAATCGCTGATCGGCTCGCCAAAATTGTCCCCAAAAAACCAGCATCCCGATCCAAATCAGGAGCGAGAGTACGGTTAATCCCAAAATTACGCTGACCATCGCGGCTGCATCCGTTGAGTTTCCCGACATCTTAGATTATGCTGCCTCAAGACCCAACGTTTGACTTGAACAGCACCGATGCAGACCCAAGACCCACAGCAACTGGCAGGATTGAATCAGGCGATCGCCACCGCCCAGGACTATCTCCTTTCTCTGCAGTATCCCGATGGCTATTGGTGGGCGCATCTAAAATCCAACGTCACGATTACAGCAGAAA
>JACYMB010000266.1 GCA_015272205.1 Synechococcales cyanobacterium T60_A2020_003
CGGATCTGACGATTCGGTGGGCATCCTCAGAAAATCAGGCGTTTCAACACTATTCTCAGCAGAAATTGGTTGCTGGCGTTGCAGTGCCGTTCGCATTTCGGCTTGTACAGCAGCGATCGCCGGATCAACTACCTCTGAAGCGTCTAGGGAGGATGAGTCTGCCGAGGATTGCTCAACACCAACCTCGGTTTCGGTTGTCTCGCGATCGCTCCCATCGGGCGGAGCCAGATCCCGGGCCAAGGTGCTAGTTTCGTAGAAGGTTTGGAGGTCAAATTCAAAAATATCCGTGATGCGATCGCCCACTGCAACCGCCATCTCCCCTCCAGCCAAGGTATACTGCTGCGATCCGTCGGTATTGGTGACTTGAATATCACTGTCTGTCAACGCACCCACAACGGTAGTATCCGTTTCTTCGATATAGCGGACAAAAAGAGCAGATCCTTGAATTCCTGCCGATGCATTGGGGGTTTGAATCGTCGTGCGTCCCTGCCCAGGCGGAATCAGAAGCAGTACCGTACCGTTCGAGAGGGAGAAATTGCGCGTTCCCGGTGTGAACCAAAATACAACCTGTTCACCGAGGCGTCCTAGGGAGCCATCATTAAATCGCAGTTCCGCGAGCGCATCATTGGCTGTGCTGAGACCATCCCCAGGAACAAGCACGTCGGATACCTGGGCCAACCGAGAGGATTGGTTCTGTAATAGAAGCTGTACCTGGTTCCGAGTTTCTTCGACCACAGCTCGATTGAGGGTAGTTTCGGCTCGTGCTTTACCAGGAACGGTCAAAAGACCGTACAGCAGAATTGCAAAAATTGAAATTGAACGGCGTACCATAACCTTTTCCTTTAACACAGGATGACGCACATCGGAACTCACGAATCCAGTAGCATCATGCCTAGGGGGATTCTGATGGCGCTACCTTGAGAGGAGCAGAGACGTTACACATTGGGCGATATAATGTTCGGAATCTAAAATTGAGTCAGCGTATTTTAAGAGACGCGCTTAGCCCAGAGATTGCAAAGAATCGCTGTACTGAAACTGCTTTTTACTATCCTGGGCATTCCCTGATACTTTCATTGTTTCTCCAGAACCTGTCCGTGACGTCCGGAGTAGTGCTGAGAACCTCCATACTACAGTCCATACGACGGTCGGGTAAGATGCGGGGACTGTCAAGCTTATGGTTCTTAATAGCAAGCGATCGCCCACAAGAAAAAACTCAGCCCTCTACACATAGAAACTTGGCTGGAGCCTAATGTTCCCATTCTACTCATGTTCTGTGGAGGCTGTTGGGACGTGTTAACGCTGTCGCAATCGAAATAGTTACGCCATTCGCTGTTCAGCAATCCGCTGCTGCCATTTTGCGGCATAACTCATCAGATCCGTCTGAGCAACCGTTTCCTGAGTTCCCGAACCTAACCACTTCACATTGACAGTTCCGGCCTCCGCTTCGGCATCACCCAGTACCAGACAGGCGATCGCCCCACTGCGATCGGCTCGCTTAAACTGCTTACCAAAGGCACTCGCTGTTAAATCCAAATCGACTGAGAATCCGGCTTGGCGGAGGGATTGCGCCAAAATCAATGACTGAGCTTCGGCGCGATCGCCCTTAGAAACCAGATAGAAATCCAGCTCGGGCGTCGGCGTATTCTGCAACTGTTGGAGCAGCAAAATCAGACGTTCCATCCCGATCGCCCAGCCCACCGCAGGCGTATCGGGGCCATTGAGCTGGGTAACCAATCCGTCATAGCGTCCACCTCCGCACACCGTCGCCTGCGCCCCCAAGTCAGCAGAAATAATCTCAAAGGCGGTGTGCGTGTAGTAATCTAGCCCGCGCACCAGCCGGGGATTGAGGACATAGGCAATGTTGAGATCGCTCAGCAACTGCTGGACTGCATCAAAGTGACGTTTGGATGCGTCTCCCAAATAGTCGAGAATGCTAGGGGCATCTTGGGCGATCGCCTTGGTGCGTTCATCTTTGCTGTCCAAAATCCGCAGCGGGTTTCGGATTAGGCGATCTTGAGAGTCCGGGTCTAGCTCGGCTTTGTAGGGTGTGAAATAGTTCACCAAGGCCTCGCGGTAGTGGGCGCGATCCTCCAGATTGCCCACTGAGTTCAAATCGAGGGATAAATTCTTCAGTCCCAACGCTTGCAGAATCTGTGTTGCCACTGCAATCACTTCTGCATCAGCACGGGGATTAGCACTCCCGATCACCTCTACACCCAGTTGGTGAAATTGACGGTAGCGACCTTTTTGGGGACGCTCGTAGCGGAACATGGGGCCTGTGTACCAAAATCGCTGGACACCCCCCTGGGCATACAGTCCGTGTTCAATGTAGGCTCGCACGACCCCGGCGGTACTTTCTGGTCGCAGCGTAATGGAGCGATCGCCCCGATCCAGAAAGGTGTACATTTCCTTCCCGACCACGTCTGTGGCTTCGCCGATACCGCGTTCAAACAACTCGGTATGTTCAAAGATCGGGGTGCGAATTTCGCGATAGGCCGACTGGTCGAGAATCCCACGGGCAACCGCCTCAACGCGCTGCCAGTAGGGAACAACCTCCGGCAAAATATCTTGTGTTCCTCGAATTGCACTAATCGACATGGATGACTTCCCAGGCTCCGTAGCGATCGCCATAATACGCCAAAATCTGCTCCACGCGTTGATGAGATTGGTCATCTACCCCTATCGTATAGCGAATCCAAAGCCCTCCGACTTGGCTCTGGGTGTAGCTAAAGTCCGTTGACGTTTGGGGCAATAGCCCTGTTTCCACCCCATCCACCTGGCGCAAATGGCTGGCAACCTCTCGGTATACAGCCAACGGCATCGTTTCACACTGGATTGTGTAGGGAACGTGCTCTACGGCATTGGACAACCCTTCACTCATACTGTCTCTGCTCTAACTTCGCTATGCTAATTAGCCTTGGGAATCAGGAAGATCTCCGGACATCGTCTCAAGTCAGGATGCGGCATCCAAATCCTGGGGAGGGACTTCAATCTCATTAGTTGAAGTCGGCATCGGCAATCGACAGCAGTTGACATCGTCAATGCACACCTTGCCCCATTGGAGCGCCCAGCGCACTAGCGCCACCCGATTCCCGGTTGCCGTCTTTGTAAGAATGTTGCTGACGTGATTATCGACGGTGCGCTTGCTAATTTCTAATTTCTCAGCAATTTCCTGATTTGTTAAACCAGCCGCAACTAGCTCGACGATCTGAAGCTCCCGATCGGACAGGGAACCCGCCACTTGAGACTCGCTAGCCATAACGTCTTTCTACCCATGTATATGTACCTACCGTCCGTTCCTCCCATTCTAAAGGCATACTGCCGAAAACTCAGCCCTATTTTTTGGGATGACGCCCATACCAAGTTTGAGTTTTGAGTTTTGAGTTAGGGATGCATTGCGCTATCAGCGATTCCATCCGTAGATACATGGTGGTGGGACGCTTCTGCATGGGGCACTGTAGCTCCTCTCGTTGACCTGAAACCTTTCTTAATATTCTGTCGTACACTGGGATGAGTAGGGCAACGAGGCAGGCAACGCGTGAAATTTGGACTGGCAGGCTTGGGTGAGGAAACCTTGAATCGTATTGCAGAGTTGGCGATCGCCTCCCAACTGGACGAGGTGGATCAGCTTAAGGTATGGGTGAAAACGGATTTGGAGTTGCTATCTCAGGGTCGCCTTGCGTCGCTCCACATTGATGGACACGGGCTAGTCATGCGGCGGGATTTACGGCTCCAGCGGATGCGGATCAAGATTAACGATATTGTCGTTAGTCCCTGGAAGGCTCTGCGGGGCAATATTCAGCTTCTAGAGCCAACGACGGGAGAGGCTCAGATTGTGCTTACGGAGGCCGACATCAATCGAGCGTTCAACTCCAGCCTGCTCCAGCCCCAAATGCAAAATCTTTTGTTACCAGTCGAGGGGAAAACGGTACACCTAACCGTGCAGCAGGTCGCCTGTCGCTTCCAATCCGCAGGGGCGATCGCCATTGCAGCGAAGGTTGGGTTACCGGGTCACCATCAATGGTTCCCCGTTGCCTTCACTACCACCCCCCGTATTATTAACAACGGCAAGGCGATCGCCCTGACTGATATCACTTACCATGATGGCAAGGAGTTATCGCCTACGCTAACCGCTGCCCTAGTGGAACAAGCCAGCAATATCTTGGATCTGAGAAACTTTGAGGTAGAGGGCATTGCCCTGCAGCTTCAGCACCTTCACATTGAGCATCAGGCTTTGCGGCTGAACGCGATCGCCCATGTGACCCATTTCCCGCAGGCTTGATCGCCGTTTGAGAGTCTAACCGTCAGCGTTCTATCGTTGTTATCGATCGTTTTACCGATTTATGTCTAGTCCGTCCGACTTCACCCCCCGCCAACTCCGCGATCGCCTGCTGCCTCCCGCAGGCCCCCATTTTGTGCTGGATGAACGGATGCCCGTACGTGTTGATTTCACGTCGGTTGAGGAATCTACTCGATCAGAAACTGAGCAAACCCAAGCCTCTGCCCAAGCCATCAACAGCGCTCTCAACAGTATGCGCAGTATGGCCAATATGGTATCGGATGCAATGTCGGGTCTCGCGAACGAACCCTCACAAGTGAATGTCCAGTTTGGATTGCGACTCGATGCTTCGGGAAAGGCCTTTGTGGTGGAGTCGGAGGATGCCGCAAGTCTCAAAGTCACCCTCACTTGGACACCCCAAACCCCGCCTAGAGAGGTGGAACCCGTCAGAACACCTGCGTGGGAAACCGCTCCCGATCCGCTTGGCGATCAGAGGGAATGGGGCGAGGACGAGTATGACGAAGACGAGTGGAATGACGACGACGAGCGCTTTTGGATAGAGGACGATCGCCCGGAACGTGGGTATTCAGGCGATAGGGGCGATCGCACCGTCTATCGTGACGATGAGGATTACGACTATCCCCAACGCCCGTCATGGTTTAGGCGATCGCCCCGCTCACCATGGTACCGCAATCGGGATGAGGATAGTGATTTCCGGTCGCGGTGGTAGTCGTCAGCGGGCACGATGAATGAGCCAAGCCAGGTCATTCTCACCCTGATGCGACATAGCCTCGGTCTAGATTGCTCGCTAAATGGCCATTACCTATGCAACAGAACATTGCACACATCTAAAGAAATGCTGTAAAGCCTTCGAAATTCTCATAAGCCAAGTCAGAATAGCTTTTACAGATCCCGAAGGGATCCGGCTAGTGCTGACCGTCGCTGGATGTAGAGTGAACCTTATATGAAACCGATTCGCACCTTCAATGTTTCTCCCTCCCTACCCCCCAAGCTAGAACCGCTACGAAAGCTAGCCTGCAACCTGTATTGGGATTGGAACTTTGAAGCTACAGATTTATTTCGCCGTCTGGATCAAGACCTCTGGGAATCGAGCCACTACAATCCAGTATTGATGCTTGGCACCATTAGCCAAGCTCGCTTACAAGAAGTGGCCGAAGACGCTGGATTCTTAGCCCATATGGATCGGGCGATGAGCCAATTAGATAACTATGTGCGCGATCGCACCTGGTATCGCAAACATCGCGGTAACGAGTATCTCAAGACGATTCCCTCCAGCACCTCGGAAAGCACGGCTCACCATGCAACCGAGTGCTATGCCTATTTCTCTGCTGAATTTGGTCTAACCTCCTGCCTGCCGATTTATTCCGGTGGCCTAGGGGTATTAGCCGGAGATCATCTCAAATCAGCCAGCGATTTGGGTCTGCCGTTGGTGGGCGTGGGCTTGCTGTACCAAAAGGGCTATTTTGCCCAGTATCTGAATGCCGATGGATGGCAGCAGGAACGCTATCCCATCAACGATTTCTACAACATGCCGCTGCACCTAGAACGCCATCCCGATGGTTCTGAAATTCGGATTGAGGTGGAGTATCCAGGCCGGACAGTGTACGCACGGGTGTGGCGGGTGCAGGTGGGTACCGTTCCGCTCTACCTGCTGGATACGAATATTGAACCGAATTCCGAGTACGACCAGGATATTACCGACGAGTTGTACGGGGGAGATATCGACCTGCGGATTCACCAGGAAATGATGCTGGGGATCGGGGGAGTTCAGATGCTGCGAGCGTTGGGGCTGTACCCCTCAGCCTATCACATGAACGAGGGACACTCGGCCTTTTTAGCGCTGGAACGGATTCGCGAGATGATGGACGACGACCATCTCAGCTTTGCGGAAGCGCAGCAAGTCGCCCAGGCCAGTCAAATCTTTACGACCCATACGCCCGTGGCGGCAGGAATTGATCTGTTTCCGCCGGATAAGGTCATCTATTACCTGGGACGGTATGCCCAGCGATTCGGCCTTTCGCGTGAGCAGTTTTTATCGTGGGGACGGGAGGAATCTGGCGACCTGTCGGCACCGTTTAGTATGGCGATTCTGGCAATTAAGATGGCGAGTTTCGTCAACGGAGTTAGCAAACTACATGGCGCTGTATCGCGGTCTATGTTTCAAGGTCTGTGGTCTGGCTTTCCAGTAGACGATGTGCCGATCACGTCCATCACCAATGGCGTTCATGCCCTGAGCTGTGTGGCTAAGTCTACGCAGGAACTCTACGACCGATATCTGGGGCCAGGCTGGTCAAATGCACCCGCTGATGAGCCTTTGTGGAAACGGATCGATTCGATTCCCGATGATGAGCTCTGGCGAAACCATGAACGGGCGCGATCGGAATTAATTGTCTTTGTGCGCAATCGCCTTGCGAAGAGCCTACGCGATCGCGGTGCATCACAACTCGAGTTGGAGCAGGTCGCCGAGGCGCTTGACCCCTCTGCGCTGACGATTGGCTTTGCCCGTCGGTTCGCTACCTACAAGCGGGCAACCCTCTTTTTGCGCGATCTAGAACGAATTAAGCGAATTTTGCTGGACTTTCATCGCGATCGCCTCCATGGAAGCCGCCTCGCCAACGAGAAACGTCCGGTTCAGTTTGTGCTCGCGGGGAAAGCCCATCCCAAGGACATTCCCGGCAAAGAGTTGATCCGAGACATCATCCACTTCATTCGGGAAGAAGGCATGCATAACAGCATTGTGTTTATTCCCAACTACGATATCCATGTTTCACGCTTAATGGTGGCGGGGTGTGATATTTGGCTGAATACACCCCGTCGTCCCCGTGAGGCCTCGGGAACCAGCGGCATGAAAGCGGCGATGAATGGACTCCCCAACGTCAGCATTCTGGATGGCTGGTGGGACGAAGCCGACTACGTTCGCACCGGATGGCCGATCGGTCATGGCGAAGATTACGATGATCCAGACTACCAGGACGATGTGGAGGCCAATGCCCTCTACGATCTCCTAGAACAGTAAGTCGTCCCCATGTTTTACGATCGCGATCGCGACGGCATTCCGCGCCAGTGGGTTGCTAAGATGAAAGACGCGATCCGGCTCAACTGTCCCTATTTCAATACGGCGCGGATGGTGGGTGAATACGCGACTCGCGCCTATTTCTCCGCCAGCGATCGCTTCCAGGCGATGATAGCGGATCAGTATGCGGCGGCCAAGAATCTCGCCCACTGGAAGGATCACCTATTCGAGCACTGGTATGAAATCAAAGTTGAGGACGTTTTAACCTCGGCGCAGGATGGCGATGTTAAGGTGGAACAGCCGATTGCGGTCAAAGCGCGCCTGAACCTCGGTGTACTCACGCCTGCCGATGTCACGCTTGAACTCTACTTAGGTGCCATTGATGATAAAGGCGAAATTGCCGAGGCACGCTGTGTGGAAATGGAATACCAAGGGCAAGATCCCCAAAATCCTGCCCACAGTCTCTACACGGCCGATATTGCCTATAGCGCTAGCGGATTCCAGGGATTTTCGCTCCGGATTTTGCCCAAACATCCCCATCTCAGCCATTCCTCGGAGCCGCGACTAATTCTCTGGGCGTAGGTCAGGATTAGCGGCAGGTGCAGGAACGACGATGTATCCCGACGGGCGATCGCCCAGTACCCAGTTGCGGGCATCGCCCCAGTACCACCAGTGGGCGGCAACGTAGGCACACATGAGGCTATCGAGCTGGTCTTCTACAGCTTTCAGTTCCGTGCCTTTGGTGGGAATCGGTGGCAGATCCGTCAGGCTGGAATGGGCGATCGCAGGCTCCAGGGTCGGCAAGATCGTCAGAATGTAGGTACGCAAGCATTCTAGCTCTGCCCGACGCTCTGCCAACCGTCCCTTTTTATATTTCAAAATGCGGTCAAGCCCAAAGAGATGCACCATTGCCGGATGGGGAAAGACTTCAATCTGGTAGCGCTGGGGCTGTTGCGGTGTTAGGGTCGGCGCGTGGGCAAAGCCCATCGACTCTAAGGTGAGGCCAAATTCGACCAACCGGGGGGCAAAGGGGAGACCGAGATTGGCGGGATAACAGCCCGCATGGTACTTGCCAAAGTATTGATGCGCCAAGCGATCGGGCAGGCGCATTCCGGTGGCGTTGGGAATCAGGGTTGGCGCATCGACGGCAATCCCCGCAGGTTCATCGAGAGACACGTGAGCCTTAATCCAGGTGACAATATCGGCGATCGCCCCTTGACGATCCAGATCCTGAAGATGCAGTTCACCGTTGCGCCAATGCAAGCAGCATAAGCCACTCGGCCCAGTAGACCATCCCAAATCGATTCCTAAAAATTTCATAAATCGACAACAACAAAGATTCGGATCGAGCGAAGTTACACTACTTGATCAGAAAATGCCTGCTAACCCAGTACTATACAGTGACTCAATTGAGTACTTCTTTATAGCCATCTTGTTTACAAACAGATCGCGAACTCTATAAGCGCTAAACCAGACATACTGTTAAGCGGTTCCATTGTTCTAGATTGATGTTTTGAGTTCTCTATATCTCAATCTAAAGGAGGGTTAGGGAATTCAGACTTTACTAGGACTCAAAGTAAATTCTAGGATTTTCACTCCCTAAAGAACGTAATTTTTAACACCAGCACTGAACGATTGACTCTCATTCCAAACATTTGGATATCGTTCATATTACCAATCCCTCTGATTGACGCCAGTTTTTTGGACGTAAATTCACATAAGATGTTATTAGAGAATTTTGTCTCAAAAAATACTGTTTGCAAGAGAGTAATCCTATGCCATTTACGATTGATTCGGCTAGAGGGATCTTCCCTAATACTCTATCCGCTGATGTTGTGCCTGCAACCATTGCACGGTTTAAGCAGCTTAGCGCAGAAGATCAGTTAGCTCTGATCTGGTTTGCATACCTTGAAATGGGTAAAACGCTTACCATTGCGGCTCCTGGAGCCGCAAACATGCAGTTTGCAGAGGCAACCCTGAATCAAATTCGGCAAATGTCAGCTTTAGAGCAGTCGCAGGCTATGTGTGATTTGGCAAACCGAGCAGATACCCCAGTCTGTCGCGCCTACGCTAGCTGGTCAGCCAACATTAAACTGGGCTTTTGGTATCAGCTTGGTCAATGGATGGAACAGGGTCTCGTTGCGTCGATTCCAGAAGGCTACAAACTGTCTGCAAATGCAAACGCTGTACTCCAATCCATCTGCACTCTTGATCCAGGACAGCAAATTACCGTTTTGCGGAATGCCGTTGTCGATATGGGGTATGAAGTTGAGAGTGCAGCCAGAATTTCAGAACCTGTTGTACCTCCACAAGACATTGCTAAACGGTCTCAAGCCAAGATCGAAGGGGTGACCAACCCAACGGTCTTGAGTTACATGGATAACTTGAATGCGAATGACTTTGACACTCTGATTGAGTTATTCACCCCGGATGGTGCCTTACAGCCTCCATTCCAACGGCCCATTATCGGGAAAGAGGCCATCTTAAAGTTTTTCAGAGAGGAATGCCAAAATCTGAAGCTCATCCCAGAGCGGGGAGTCTCTGAGCCTGCCGACGAAGGCTATACCCAAATCAAGGTTACTGGAAAAGTTCAAACGCCCTGGTTTGGTGCAAATGTAGGAATGAATGTTGCTTGGCGTTTCCTCATTGATCCTCAAGGAAAGATCTACTTTGTAGCGATTGACTTACTGGCATCTCCTAAAGAGTTACTGAACCTCGCTCGCTAGGAGCATAGTGCTGGAGCAATAAGCGATATGACCCGTGAGGGGGAGAACCACTCAAGATTCTTCCCCTTTTGTGCCAAAAACGAACGTATGATGATTTCCATCGTCAAACTTCGACTCCTTCAAGTCTTGATGTTCATGACGATGTAATACTTCTACTGTTTCCTAGACCAAAAGCGTCGGGGACAATTTTTTTGTGGCGTTTGATTCAAGTTGATGTCTAGCAGTAAGGTTCGATCGCCACAAAAATGGCTTTGCACAATTTAGATTGTAATGTAATCCTAGATGAAGGTAATGACTGATACATAGAATAGATTTTTGATTAGGTAATGTACGACAGCGAAAATAATCAGTGGTCTTCGATCGAGAAGGAAATTGCTCAGGAATTGTTTAAGCGAGCCTATGATCGTGAAATTAGTGCGCTCATCCAAGATGTTCGTGAAAAAGCGAGTGCAATCACTGAACTTGACGATTTGTGGAGTTTACATGATTTCTTGAGCGCGAGAAGACACGAAATCGATGGCAAGTATGATTACGATTATTCATCGCTGCTGTTTATTTTTGCGGAGTTAGTTCGAGATGGCTGGTTGCGCCTTGACGAACTTGAAAACCTCAATAGAGAAAAATTTGCTAAGGTGGCTGCGCTGACAAAAATCTAGGTAAGCTTCCTGACTGGGAGTGATCAGATTTTTGTGTAAGTCCCGGTTCTGGGAAGGAGAAATCAGGGTTTCAGCCCTGTCAGGCACGATTTCCAAAACATTCCTCCTGACTCACGAATTGGTGCTCAGATCCGTTAACATTCAGACTGAGAATAATCACCACAACGGCCTCGCTCATGTTCTACGGGTGGACGAAAGGTTTAATTTCATCACAGAGCCAGTCTGAACATCGGAAACTGGCAGATTCCCCTGTTCATTCAACAGCACCGCATCTTGGATTGGTGATTGCCAGCCTGATTATTGCTGTGTGGGGAATGAGCCTAAAGGAGTTATTGGTCATCGATCTCTCCCTGATTCGGCTTCCGATTCTGGTTCTCTTCATTGGCTGGCAAACGTTCCTGTACACGGGCTTGTTTGTCACTGCTCACGATGCGATGCACGGAGCCATCAGTCCGGGTCATTCTAAAATTGATACTTATTTTGGAACGTTAGCGTTACTGCTCTATGGCCTCTTGCCCTATCAGAAGCTTTGTAGAATTCATAGCCTGCATCACTGCTATCCGGCTAGTCTCCTCGATCCTGACTTCCATGGCGACAAGCATCGCCACGTAGTCCTCTGGTATCTGGGCTTTATCTACAGCCATGGGAGCGCATGGAGTAGTTGTGGGTTGGCTGTGCTTTATCTGATTGCCCACGGGGTGTTTCAGATTGAACATATGAATTTAATTCTGTTTTGGATCAGTCCCTCTCTGTTGAGTTCCTTCCAATTGTTTTACTTTGGGACATTCCAACCCCACCGAGAGCCCCCGGAAGGCTACACGAATACGTTTCGAACGAAAACCATTGCCCGCCCTTTTCTATGGTCCCTTCTAAGCTGCTATCACTTCGGGTATCACTACGAACATCATCGATACCCCGATGCTCCTTGGTGGTTGCTGCCATCTCTAAGACCTCGCTGTAGTCAGTAGGATTCGGCTAGCCTATACTGAATCCACGGAACAGGCCTTTGGTGTCAGTTTTTTGATGAATTCTTGTTTGGCTATGGCATTTTCTTCCAAAATCCTATCGATTTACACTGACGGAGCTTGTTCAGGTAATCCTGGCCCCGGTGGGTGGGCAATGGTCGCCTATTTCAGTGATGACCAGGTGCATGAACTGGGGGGAGCAACGCCCCAAACCACCAACAACCGTATGGAACTCCAAGGGGCGATCGCCGCATTAGAGTTTTTATTAGAAACGCAACAATCCGATCCCGTGACCCTTTTCACCGACAGCGAATACGTCAAAAAAGGCATCACCTCTTGGGTGGCGGAATGGAAGCGGAAAAACTGGAAAACCGCGTCGGGAAAAGCCGTTCAGAATCAAGACCTCTGGGAACAGTTAGACCAGCTTCATACCCAGGTGAATCAGCAGCTTTCTTCACCCCTGCAATGGCAATACGTGCGCGGACATTCGGGCGATCGCGGCAACGATCGATGCGATGAAATTGCGCGGGCATTTTCCCTGGGTTCCTCCCCTACCCTTCGGCAGCGGAATGCGGTAACGAATGCCAGCAAAATCCAATCAACACTTAACGAAACATTACAACTTGCAATAAAAGCCACCCAGGGCACGGAGCGAACTGTTGCACAGACGATACAATCCTCCTACAGTCTCTCTTCGCAACCCGAACCAGCCATGACGGATAATACCCATTCTTTGCAAGGCGAACTGAGTGAAGAACTTCCGCGTGAAGTGCGGGTCGCTCAGCTCCAGAACACCGTTGAAACCCTGCACATTGCCGATGAGATTGCGCGCCAGGGATACCTCATTACCAGTTCAGAACTGGCAGATTTAATGGATGTGAACGCCAGTGCCGTCACCAGCCGAGGCGATAACTGGGTCTGGCGAAACTGGGTGGTGTCGCGGGTGCGGCGGGAAGGAAACCAAATTTTGTGGCAACTGGAGCGGGTGGATTGAGGGGCGATCGCTCTTGCCAGATGCCAAATGTTAAACCAGAGTCAGAATCGGCTCCCGGTGGTATGGAGACTTCGGTATGATTAGAGATTGCAACGGTTTATAGGGTAGAGTCCATGCCTGCCCTAGACTGACCACCGCGAACATCTCATCTGTACACCACTGCACCAGGAGAATCCACCTTGCCTACCTTGGGGGTCAATATTGACCATATTGCAACCATCCGTCAGGCTCGTCGAACCGTTGAGCCTGACCCAATTGCAGCGGCTGTTCTTGCGGAACTCGCTGGAGCCGATGGCATTACCGCCCATCTGCGGGAAGATCGTCGGCATATCCAGGATCGAGATATTTATCTCCTCCGCCAAACGGTTCGTACCCATCTCAATCTCGAAATGGCGGCAACGGATGAGATGGTGGCGATCGCCTTGGATGTTAAGCCGGATTATGTGACCCTGGTTCCCGAACGCCGGGAAGAAGTCACGACCGAAGGCGGGCTAGATGTTGCCGGACAGCAACGCCGCATGACGGATGTGGTCACGGCATTACAAAACGCAGGCATTCCGGTTAGCCTGTTCATTGATGCCGATCCGGCCCAGATCGAAGCCTCGGCCCAAACCCAGGCGCAGTTTATTGAACTGCATACGGGTCGCTATGCCGACGCTAAAGACGACGCCACTCGCCATCATGAGCTAAAACTTCTAGATGAGGGTTGTCAACGGGCGATCGCCGCTGGATTGCGCGTGAACGCCGGACATGGGTTGACCTATTGGAACACCTACGCGATCGCGTGCATTCCCGGCATGGAAGAATTAAATATTGGGCATACGATCATTAGTCGCGCCGCCTTGGTTGGCATGGAGCGCGCCGTTCGCGAAATGAAAGCCGTAATCCGAGGCGAGGTTTAAGAGGATGTTTGAAAATCCAATGGTTGTCATTTTGTCATTATCAGTACTAGTCGATCCCCCTAGCCCCCCTAACCTTCGGGAAGCCGCTTTGCGTCTATAACAAGGGGGGAACCGGCTCGGAAGTCCCCCTTTCCAAGGAGGATTTAGGGGGATCGACAACGCTTTGATAGATGACAGACAACTTTATAAAACATTCTCTAACGCAACTATCCCTAGTTTTGTCTACCCCTAGTTTTGTCCAACGATTGACCAACGATTAGTTAACATCATGACGACTTACTACTACGTTTTAGCAAGCCAGCGTTTTCTCCTCGAAGAAGAACCCCTAGATGAGGTTTTGCGTGAGCGCATTCGTGATTACCAGGAAAAGGAAAAAGAAATTGATTTTTGGCTGGTGAAACAGCCCGCGTTTCTAGACGCACCGGAAATGGCATCAGTGAAAGCGAAATGTCCCCAGCCTGCCGCCGCCATTATCTCAACCAATCCAACCTTCATTACCTGGCTACGCCTGCGGTTAGAATACGTGCTAACGGGTGAATTTCAGGCTCCCTCAACCACCATTCCGGATCCCCTCGCATCTCTAGCCTCTGTGTCCTAAGTGTTGGTGAACGGGTGTGTCTAGGTTGAATCCCTCCTGACCCGTGGGAAACCCGTGTGTATTCTCATCCAGGAGCCGTTTAGCCCAAGGAGACTAGACGAACAGCAATGAGGAGTAAGCATGATTAAACGACATTTAGTTCGCGCTGTCCCCGGTACGGTGGTAGCGTTGGTTGCCCTGGCGATCGCCCCTGGCTTGAGTGGACGGGCGATCGCTCAAGAAACCTATCCAGACTGTCAACCCCCCGATGCCGGGGAATACCTGCTCCTGGTTCAGGGCGACGTTGATACCGCCGCAACCCAAATTCAAGACGCCCTTCCGGAAGAGGTGGATGTCACGGTCTGTAATTATCTGGATAACGTGATCACCCGCGTGGGCGGCTTTACTGATGTCGATACGGCTGCAACCTGGGCTCAGTACCTTTCGGATGTGGGTGGTTTAAGGGCCTACGTTGCCCGTCCACCAGAACCTGCCCCCTCAGAAACCCCGGATGCACCATCTGAGGAACCCCAAGACACAGCGACCCCGGAGGACACACCAGCCGAAACCGAGGAACCGAGCGACGCCGAGCAGCCTGCCGCAGAATCTGCTACCCCAGAGGAGGCTCCCGCAGAGGATACAACGTCCCAAGCGGCTCCTACTGAACCTGTGGCGGTAGTTGCCTTTCCGGCTCCTACGATGACCGAAGAGGCCACGCTAGTCTCAGACGTCACCGAGCCTACAACCGCTGCACCCGAAACACCGGAGGTTCAGCAGCCCTTGACACCCGAAGCCAATCCCGCCACCGCTTCTGAGGTGACTCCCGTGTTTGACCCTAAACTGCTAGGCGATGGGTACGCGGTGCTGGTGGAGTATTTCGATCAACCCGACATTGCGACTCGGTTGCAGGATACCGTGGGGCAGGCGGTGGGTCTAGTGTCCTATAACCAAAAGCCCTATCTATTGGTGTCCCATACCGCCAGCAGTGAAGAAGCAGGAGTACTGCTGCGATCGCTCAGTTCGCAGTTCAACACTATGTTGGTGGATAGCAGTACGGTGGTGTTGCTGAGTCCGGCGATCGCGGTTATTCCGTAACAAATCAGGTTCATGACCGAGATGGAAAAATAGACGAAAGGGCGATCGCTTCTCCCGCAAACACTAGGTCGCCCCTACAGTCCTGTCCTCATTTCCCTCTAGGCCACCCGACCGCCACTGGTGGACGTAGGGGTTCCACTCCTACCCACCGTCCTAACCAACCCTTTGGTTGCTATATGAAGCTTTGTAAGACTCCGCAACGAAGCATGTTGTTCATCGCTGAATTGACAACCTAGCCCCATTACCCAAGTTATGCTGAACATAGCCATCGTTTTGAGTGGTCAATGGGTTTGCCGGACGCCGTCTCCCTCAGCGTCAGGAGGAGGTGCATGATTGATCTTGAAAGGATAGAGGGTGGCGATCGCAATCAGCCGTTCTATCAAAAGGTGATGGCTGTGGGCTCTTTTTTGGTCATTCTAGGCGTATTGCTAGTTGCACTGTGGGGATGTTCCGTTTCTCCCACTACAGATATGACTCAAAGGGTGAGCATGAGTGAAATCACACTGACTCAGGCCGATAACGGCAGGACGATTGATATATGGGTGGGCGATCGCCTTGATGTCAATCTCAGAGAGAACCCGACCACAGGCTTTCAATGGGGCATCGACCAGAATAATGACGAGGTGCTTAGGGTAGAGGGTGCTGAATATATATCACCGACGACTTCACCGATAGGAGGTGCGGGTCAGCGTACCTTTACCTTTATAGGGCAGCAGAGCGGTACCGCCGAACTCCGTCTCAAACTCTGGCGTGAGTGGCAAGGGGAGTCGTCGGTGGTTGAACGATTTACGGTCACGATCCAAGTCCATGATTAGGAAGGGGCAGGGATTCCCTCTGTGGCATGCTACCCCACCCAGTGGCCAAACGATTGACGCTGATTCAATCACTGGAAAGGCTAGACATAAGGAGGATTACGCAGTATTGCTCACACATTTGAAATGCGCGGAATGGGATGGTTACGCGACTATCCGGACTTTCGAGATTACACCATCGAAAAAGATAGCGTTTCACCCAAACTTCAAACCTTAGGACAAACAAAATCGATCAAACAGATGCTGACGGACGTGGGGATATTTGCCCCCCCATCGTCGTTACCCTCAGCGGTAGACTTACGAGCATGGTGCTCGCCCATTGAAGACCAAATGCAGATCGGTTCATGCACCGCCAATGCCGGGGTTGGGTTGGTCGAGTACTTTGAGCGGCGGGCTTTTGGCAAACATTTGGATGCCTCTCGTCTCTTTCTCTACAAGGTCACTCGAAATTTACTGCATTTGACTGAGGATACGGGAGCCTATCTGAGAACCACAATGGCAGCGATGGCTCTCTTTGGCGTCCCCCCGAAGAATACTGGCCCTACACTGATGTCGATCCCGATTTTAATATCGAACCCAGTGCTTTCTGTTATGCCTTTGGGCAAAGCTATCAAGCCCTCAACTACTACCGTCTTGATCCACCGGGAACGTCAACTGAGAAGCTATTAGAGTGGATCAAACTATTCCTGGCCTATGGTCTTCCGCTAATGTTTGGGTTTACCGTCTATGATGCTATCCGACAAGCCAGCGAGACAGGTAAAATCCCATTCCCAACGCCAGGCGAGAGAATCCTGGGTGGGCACGCTATTGTGGCCGTTGGATACGATGACACGATGAAAATTCAAAATACAAATAGAGGGGGGAAAGAAACGACTGGAGCGCTTCTCATTCGCAATTCTTGGGGAACCGAGTGGGGAGATGAAGGGTATGGCTGGTTACCCTATGACTATGTGTTATACGGACTAGCGAATGACTGGTGGAGCCTGTTGAAGCAAGAATGGGTTGATACTGGGGAATTTGGATTACCGGAGTCGTAAGCGTGAACGTAGAACTCGTGGGTGCAAAACCCACAGTTCTGGAACGCTGCATAACAAAACCAATGGGAGTGGGAGAAGAAGAGTGAGTGGCTGGGGTAGCCTCTATTCCGAAGGCTACCCCGATACTCCATTCATCCATCAAAGAGGGGCACGATCGCCCTTTCCTCACAGTCTCAAGCCGAGGGTTAAACTCCAATCTGCGCACTAATCCATAATGCTGAACACTTTGTTCAATAATTACTAAACATTCAAAAATAATGCACTATAATGAAACTATCCTGGAGTAAAAAAGCCCCTAGTCGTGAGTACACCCTCTTCCTTTGAACACATGCATTTTGTCGAAGAAATGGGGCTGATGTTTGAACTGATGGGTATGCCTCGGATGGCGGGGCGGATTTTTGGTTGGCTGCTCATTTCCGATCCGCCCCAGCAGTCCAGTAGCGACCTCGCCGACGGATTGCAAGCCAGCAAAGGGTCGATTAGCAGCATGACCCGCCTACTCATTCAGATTGGCCTGATCGAACGGGTGGGCATTCCGGGCGATCGCCGTGATTATTTTCAAATTAAGCCCCACGCCTGGGGGCAGCTCATGGAGCAGCAAATCTCGCAAGTCAAGATGTTTCGACAGTTGGCTGAACGGGGATTGCAACTTGTGCAGGATGAGCCGCCTCCTCTTCAAGACCGCTTGAAGGAGATGCACAGCATCTACACCTTTTGGGAGCAGGAGCTTCCCCAAATGTACGATCGCTGGGAGCAGCAGCAATCGTCTGTGCTCTGACCGCTCCATACTTGGAAATCTTGGCTAGTTCAGCCTTGAAATTCTCCCATTGGGTGAATGAATTCATTTGGGCCGCTTCTTAAACTGGAACTAGTGGATGTAATCCTTGTGAAACCACCCCTACCATTGCAAATCATGGACACTATGCCATTACCGTTTGTGGGTAAAGGCCGGAAACCTAACCCCTGGATTATCGGACTCGTTGCAGCGGGACTGGTGGGCACGACATCGGTGGTGCTGCTTCAGGCGCGCAAGCCAACGACAACCGCTGAGCAGATTGCCGAACTGACGATTCCCGTAGAGGCCAGTCCCCTGACGGTGCGAATTCGAGCCAGCGGCACGGTACAGCCCGTGCGAACGGTGAATGTGAGTCCGGCAACGTCTGATATTGTGCAGGAACTCTTTGTAGAACAGGGCGATCGCGTCGAGAAAGGTCAGGTGATTGCCCGCATGAAAAGTGAAAGCACCCAGGCGGAAGTCGCCCAAGCCCAGGCACGGGTTGCCCAGGTTCAAGCCCAACTCGATGAACGACTGGCGGGAAACCGTCCCCAGGATATCGCCCAGGGACAGGCACGGGTGGAGCAAGCCCAAGCCACCGTTGTCCAGGCCGAGTCTCGCTTAAACCTGGCGAATGAACGGGTGGATCGCAACCGCTTTTTGCAAGATCAGGGTGCCGTTTCCCAAGACACCCTGGATGAAGCCCTGAACGAAGCGGCCACAGCACGGGCGAGTTTAGAGCAAAGTCAGGCGGCGTTACGGGAGGCTCAGCGGGCGTTAGATCTGCTGGAAAGCGGCAGCCGAACTGAACAAATTGCTAGTGCACGGGCACAGCTCCAAGAGGCGATCGCCAACCTTGATGCAGCCAATTCTCGTCTTGAGGATACCTACGTGCGTGCGCCGTTTAGCGGGGTGGTGACGCAGCGTTACGCCACGGAAGGCGCGTTTGTGGCCCCCACGACCTCGGCATCCACGGCATCCTCAGCGACATCCTCGGCGATCATTGCCCTCGCGGAAGGTCTGGAGGTTCTAGCAGAAGTGCCCGAAGTGGACATTAGCCAGATTAAACCGGGACAGAAGGTAGAAATCATCGCCGATGCCTATCCTGACGAGGTCTTTGAAGGACGGGTGCGGCTGATTGCCCCGGAAGCGGTGGTGGAACAGAATGTCACCTCGTTTCAGGTGCGGATCGAACTCCTTACCGGGCTGGATAAGCTGCGATCGCAAATGAATGTAGACGTAGAGTTCATCGGCGACCAGCTCGAAAATGCGCTGGTTGTACCGACGGTGGCGATCGTCACCCAGAATGGCGAAACGGGCGTGCTGGTTCCCGATCAGGAGAACCAGATTCGCTTCCAACCGGTAACGCTGGGGCCTGCGGTGGGCAACGAAACCCAAGTGCTGGATGGCGTTAAAGAAGGCGATCGCATTTTTATCGACCTGCCACCAGGACAAAGTTTGGAAAATCTCAACTTTGGGCGTCGTCCGCCTAGCAATGAGGATGGTCAATAAAAAATCCCGTTTCCCTAATACAGATCGGAATCCCACGGAGACTCGGAATGGATATCGGTGAAAGCCTACGGATGGCGGTTAAAACCCTGACAGCGAATAAGCTACGCAGCACGCTCACCATGCTAGGTATCATCATTGGCAACGCCTCTGTGATTGCGATGGTGGGCATTGGTGAAGGGGCGCAGAGTTTTGTTGCTGAGGAGATTGAAAGCCTTGGGCCAAATCTCCTGTTTGTAATTCCAGGAAATCAGGAAACCCAACGTTCCACGTTTAATGTTCCTAAAACTCTAGTCCTGGAGGATGCAGAGGCGATCGCCACTCAAGTCTCTTCGGTTCGCGAGGTGGCTCCAGAATTTAACGATCGCGGCCCTGTAATCTACCGCAACCGCAACGCGAACGCCACCATTATTGGCACGACCCCTGGATTTTTAACCGTTCGCAGTTTTGAACTCGATTCAGGTCGGTTTTTTACCGACCTAGACATGCAGCGCAGTACGCAAGTAGTGGTGTTGGGGCATAAGCTTGCAGCCCGCCTCTTTCGGGAAACCGATCCCATTGGGCAACAGGTTCGCGTGGATGGGGTCAGTTTTCAGGTGATTGGCGTCCTGCAAGAAAAAGGGTCGGGTCTGGGAGGGGTAGACTATGACGAGTCGGTCTTGATGCCGTTAATCACCATGTCGCGGCGGTTGACGGGGCAAACCTCACCCTACGGCATTGAGCTAACCTATATTGTGGCCTCCATCGACAATGAACAGAATATGGGAGCCGCGCAGTTTCAGATTGAGAACCTGCTGCGCCTGCGCCACAAAATTTCGGGAGAGGATGATTTCACCGTTCGCAGTCAGAAAGAGTTGCTAGAGTTCACCGGAACGATTACGGGCGCGTTAACGGCTATGCTAGCGGCGATCGCCGGAATTTCCCTATTGGTGGGCGGTATTGGCATTATGAACATTATGCTGGTGTCAGTTCGGGAACGGACGCAGGAGATTGGTCTACGGAAGGCGATCGGCGCATCCGGGCAAGATATTCTCGTGCAGTTCATGATCGAAGCAGTAATTTTGTCGGCGGTGGGTGGTGTGATCGGAACTCTAATCGGGGTTGGCGGTTCAGTGATGATTGGTCAAGTCACGCCTTTCCAACCGGGGATATCGGTGAGTGCGATTGTGACCTCGGTTTGTGTGTCGGGGGGAATTGGCCTCTTCTTTGGTGTGGTTCCGGCTCGCCAAGCGGCTAAGCTTGACCCGATCGTAGCCCTCCGCAGTGCGTAATCTGGCGTAATCCAATGAGGCAGTTCCATGACCATTTTGACCGCTAAACCCATCATCCAGTTGGAACACATCAGCAAGATTTACGGTTCCGGTAATACCGAAGTGCGGGCACTGTCGGACGTCAATTTAATCGTCAACGACGGCGAATACTGTTCCATCATGGGGCCTTCGGGTTCCGGCAAGTCCACGGCTATGAACGTGATTGGCTGTCTCGATCGCCCCACCGAAGGACGATACTACCTGGATGGGGTGGATGTGGCTCAGTTGAGCGATCGCGATCTGGCTCACATTCGGAATCGCAAGATTGGCTTTGTGTTTCAGCAGTTTCACCTGTTGCCGCAACTGACGGCCTTAGAAAACGTCATGCTGCCAATGGTCTATGCGGGTATCCCGATGGTGGAACGCAAAGAACGAGCCGCCGAAGCCCTGAGCCGCGTGGGTCTGGGCAATCGTCTGAACAATAAACCGAACCAGCTTTCGGGCGGACAGCAGCAGCGGGTGGCGATCGCCCGCGCTATTGTGAATCATCCTGTCCTGCTTCTTGCCGATGAACCCACCGGGGCACTCGATACGAAAACCACCCAAGAGGTGATGCACATCTTTTCAGAGCTGAATGAGAGCGGCATGACCGTCGTAATGGTGACCCACGAACCGGAAGTGGCGAAATGTACCCGTCGGATTGTGTGGTTTAGAGATGGTGAGGTGATTCATGATCACCTTACACCAGAGGAGATGGTGCAGGTGTCGGTAATGGCGGGTTAGGGCGATCGCTCCTGACATCAACCCCGTAGCTCAATCGATACGTGACAATTCTACAAGCTATGCAAACGACGCCAAAAAATCTGCGAGGATAGAAGCGTACGCCCCATGGTTTCAAGTATTCTTCGCTCAATGTATATCTACGCATTTCTTGAAACCCCAGAGTCTTCCTTCTGTCTCCCGCCGGGAATCGCCGGAGAGTTAAAGCTGGTCAGTTGCGATCGCCTATCGGTCGTTGTGGAGCCGGATTTGAAACCTGAAGCCATTCAAACTGCAGATGATGACGTTCAACTGCAGGCGATCTTGGCGCATGATCGCGTTCTGCGGGAACTGTTCATCCATCGGGAACTCTTGCCTGTTCCATTTGGTACGTTTCTGCTGTCGCAGGATGTATTAATGGACTATCTACACGGACACAGCGCTGAGTTTTTAGCAAAACTGGATCATGTGCGTCACAAGGCAGAATACACGCTCAAGCTCCTTCCCAAAGAATTTAACCTTGAATCAGACTCGACTCCGCTGAAAGGCAAAGAATATTTCTTGGCGAAAAAACGTCGCTATGAGGCTCAAGTTCAACAACAAGCGGAACAACAAGAGCAGCTAGAAAACTTAGTTGACCTCATTGCCCAGCAGTATCCAACGGTTCAAGGGGAAACGAAGGACGGCATCGGACGTATTTTTATCTTGGGCGATCGCCGCCAAGAAGCGACCCTGCTAAACCATGTCCAGGATTGGCGCGATCGCTGTTCCCTGTGGGAAATCAATATCAGTGAGGCACTGCCTGCCTATCACTTCGTGTGAGGATACGGACGTTCATCCCAGGGATCAGCGACCTTCTCCGCGATGCAGTGTCCCAAATGCCGCAAATCCAAGGCATAGCCTGCAGTCACGAGATACACGGCATCCGCCAGCGCCGCAATTTGCCGGGTTAGCGATCCCAGGCGATCGCGAAACAAGCGTCCTGACGGATAGGCAGGGATTACGCCCCAGCCCGTTTCCTCGGAAACGAATATAATTGCCCCTGCTGTAGCGTGGAGTGCGTTTAGAAGCGTCATGACAACAATTTGCCAATGCTCCTCATCTTGCTCCAAATAATGCACGATCCAGGTTCCCAACGAGTCTATGAGTAGACAGGTATCTGGTGGACAGGTGGCGATCGCCTCTGGGAGTTCAAGGGAGAGTTCCATGGTTTGCCAGGTTGCTGGACGCCGCTGCTGGTGGTTTTGAATGCGGGCGACCCAATCTGCATCGCTTGCATCAACGGCTGCTGTTGCTACATAGGTGACAGCCTGCCCTGATGTATGCGCTAGTCGTTCCGCCCATTCACTTTTACCGGAGCGAGCAGGCCCTGTGACTAACACAATCCGTGACGTAGGGTTGGAAGACATAGATTTCAAGTTGGACGAACTGGATTTGGCAGGGGGCGATCGCCCTAAAGCACCAAGATTCGGATGCTGTGATGGAGCAAAAAAAAGGGCAACGCTAAATTTGCAAATTGCCCCGCGTACTTTCCCTATAAGAAAGACTTCTTTATAGTAGCGATCGCCCTTTGATTTAGAACAGGACACAGACATTTTTCGATGTCTCATCATCATCACATCGCGTTTTCGCTGTGATCCATCACCCTTGAGTCCATGGGTGATGAATGAGAAACATCCCTACAAACCTTGCATCACCGTTCGTGCCGCTTCCAGCGTCCGGGCGATGTCCTCATCCGTATGCGCCAGCGAGGTGAAGCCTGCTTCAAACTGCGATGGAGCTAGGTATACCCCTTGCTCTAGCATTCCTCGGTGAAAACGACCAAACTTGGCTAAATCGGATTTCTTCGCATCATCGTAGTTATGCACAGGCCCTGCCGTAAAGAAGAACCCGAACATCGCGCTGATGCTGCCGCCACACGCGTCGTGTCCCGTTTCTTTCGCAATGGCGAGTAGCCCATCCGTCAGGGTCTTCGTCACACGGTCTAGCTGTTCGTAGGTTCCCGGTTGACGTAGCAGTTCCAGCGTTTTGATCCCCGCAGTCATCGCCAGCGGATTTCCAGACAGAGTTCCCGCCTGATACATCGGGCCAGCAGGGGCAACCATTTCCATAATTTCGCGGCGACCACCGTAGGCACCCACAGGCAACCCGCCGCCGATCACTTTACCCATGGTGGTCAAATCGGGGGTAATGCCGAATTTCTCCTGGGCACCGCCATAGGCAATGCGGAATCCAGTCATCACTTCATCAAAAACCAACAGTGCCCCGTTTTCTTGAGTCAGCACCCGCAGCCCTTCGAGGAAGCCTGCATCGGGGGTGATAAAGCCAGAGTTGCCCACTACAGGTTCTAAAATGATGCCTGCGATTTCACCGGGATTCTCAGCAAAGAGGGCTTTGACGGCTTCCAAGTCATTGTAGGGTGCGGTCAAGGTGCTTGCTGTCACGGATTTGGGAACACCCGGAGAATCGGGCAGTCCCAGCGTGGCCACGCCCGATCCAGCCTTGACTAGGAACATATCGGCGTGACCGTGGTAGCACCCTTCGAACTTAATGATTTTCTCCCGTCCGGTATACGCCCGCATGAGGCGCAGCACCGCCATGCAAGCCTCGGTGCCAGAGTTGACAAAGCGCACCATCTCAACGCTGGGAACGGCATCAATTACCATTTCCGCCAGCACATTTTCTAGGTAGCACGGTGCGCCAAAGCTGGTTCCTTTTTCCAGTACCTCATGCAGTGCTTTAATCACGTCAGGATGGGTATGGCCGCAAATGGCAGGCCCCCAACTGCCTACGTAGTCAATGTATTGGTTACCATCTACGTCCCAAATGTAGGCTCCTTTGACGCGATCAAAGACAATGGGTTGCCCACCCACCGATTTGAAGGCGCGGACGGGGGAGTTCACGCCGCCGGGCATCAGCTTTTGAGCCGCTGCAAAAATTTCTTCTGATTTGGTTGTTTTCAAAGCAGAGGTATTAACCAAAGCTCTCTCCTTATCTGTTTCGCTTCAGGATTTTCGTGTCGTATGTCGTGACAAATTAAGCCATTTCCCTATTATCCTACTGAGGTTGACCGCTTCGCCCGACTGGCGAAAAAATCTAGTGATTTGTGTAGTTGTTTTTTCTTATCACCATCGCTGGAGTAAAGTCACAAGTCCTGATGATTGGGCGATTGCCCTTCAGTTTTGTTCCCGCATTGAGGGTGCGATCGCTCAAAAATTCGACAAATTAATATTGTTTTACGTTTTGACTGACCATCTATCGAGCGCGTTTCTTCAATCTCTTGCTAGAAACACTTTTCGACCTCTGACGTTGGTCTCCAACAACGCAAACTAACCACAACAGCCGTTAAGAAAATTCATATTCAGTCGCCCATTGAATTCCCAACCCACCTAAGACCTCCCTTCCCAATAGGATTGACCCGTTTTGAATAAGGAAAACTCGCCTTTGGGATGACCCCCTCGATCAATGGGCTGTGTAACGTTGACTAAAGAATCTAGGGGATAAATCCATCAAATTTTGTGGGCATAGCCTACCAAATTGTGCTTCCTGCGGTAGTTTTACTATTGCAGGGAGCGTTCTTTTACCTCGCAAAGGTAAGAGAACCGTGAGTTATTCAAGCATGTGAAGTTCATACTGTAAGGAAAACACGAATGGCATATTTAACCGTTTGGAAATTCGAAAACGCTGAGGGTGCACGTACCGTCCTCAATAAACTGGCGGAACTCCAGAAGCAACATTTGATTGAAATTCAAGATGCCGCCATTGTCACGTGGCCAGCCGGAAAGAAAAAACCTAAAACCGAACAGGCTCTGCCCCTAGTTAGCTTGGGTGCCCTGGACGGGGCATTTTGGGGGATGTTGTTTGGTTTGATTTTCTTTGTGCCGCTTTTTGGAGCCGCCGTGGGTGCGCTGGCGGGTGCCTTGTCTGGCACAATGCGGGATTACGGCATTAATGACGATTTCATTAAGGACGTACGCGCCAAGGTTACGGAGGGAACTTCAGCTCTGTTCTTGATGACTGGAGCTGTAACCCTGGATAAGGTGGAAGAGGCTCTAGAAGGACAAACCGCTGAGTTGATCCAGTCAAATTTATCGAATGAGCAAGAAGCGAAACTGCGGGAGCACTTTAGCCCAGAGGCATAACGTCTGATACCCTCAGGGAGTACAAGCCAAGCTGGATAGGCATCTGGCAATAGTCCGTTGTGCTCCCTAGGGCAAGGTGAGGGCGACCGCTATTTCCCCAATATCCCCCCACAAGCAATGGGGTATCTAAGCTTGCAGCCGGTATACCCATGTTGATAGGGGGTTTGATACGTCAATGGTTGTAATGATAAGTACTGGTCGTTTCCAGGATTGGATCTGGAGCTGGCTAGGCAGCCGTATTCTCTCTTAAATCCATCTCGATGAGGACGAAACGATGCAATACACCTTTAAACGGTTGAGATTTCACTTTGTTGAACATGCAGCTCGGCAAGTTTGGCATGAAGGCAATACTTCCGACGCCGTCATGGACAGCATCCAGCAGGAACTCCAACGGGGACTCACCGAAGACGAAGTCGCCGCGTTCCATGAACATGTTCACCTCCTGTGTTCCGAAGCGGATAAGCTCCTGCGGAGTCGGATTCCCAACGATGTACCCTCGCGCGATCGCACCATTGAGCTATGGGGCTATCAAGACATCCAGCCCCTGCAT
>JACYMB010000267.1 GCA_015272205.1 Synechococcales cyanobacterium T60_A2020_003
TGAAATTTACCATGCCTCTCCCGCCCGTAACCCCTCTTTCATGCAACAACGCCGAGGGCAAAGATAAGTGCCTTGATTTTGAAGAGGGTCGTGACACGATTGTTCTCGGCGCTGATAACTTCCGTCAGGTCGAGATTACGGAGAAATCTGGTCATGCGCTCATCGGTTTTGATGGTGCGAACGTGCTGCTGTTGAAAGGAGTTAGCGCAGACGGCTTGGATCAGAAAGACTTCAAGTTTGTCTAAACGATCCATTCGCTCAAGACGAGCCTTTCTGTAACCAATCGAAAGCGCACTACAGGGAACATCTGTTGAGGATGTTCTTTTTTTTCGCGGTGTTGCTGAATGACGCTATGATTTCGTCGGATTGGAGGCACAGCCGCAAGGGTTTCAGAAACCGTCTCATAGCCAGATTCAGCAATGCCCGATCGCCCATCCACGACACCATCAAACCGCGAAATAGATACTGAAAGACCCTGAAAGCCTTGCGGTCTGAACCAGAGGATATATCTACTCGTTCATATTGCGATAGGTGGCCACCGCAGAGGGCGAAATCCGGTTAAGGTAGCGGAAAATCCAGTATTTAAATACTGTGTCCAAAATTACGGGGAACGTGGCGATAAAGATAAAGATAAACTCCCGGTTGGCAGGTAAGCCAAAGTGACGCGAAATTCCTTCTAGAATCACCTCCCAGCCGTGGGGCGAGTGGAAGCCGACAAAGATATCAGTAAACAGGATAATAATGAATGCCTTAGCGCTGTCACTGAGGCCATAGACCAGCTCATCAATAAACACCTTCAACACTGCCACTTCGCGCTTGCTCGACAACAGCACTAGCGTAAATGCTGCCACCGCAAACATATCGGAAAAGACATTTTTGATCGCGTCTGAGCTGAGTCTCCGGTATTCATCTTCAATTTCGGCAGCCTTTTCCTGATTAGCGCTGATGATCTCCTCTTCGGTCATCGGCGGGATCTTACCGATCAGCATTTCAAAGCGAAGACGATCTTCATACCGACTCAATTCCTCGCGAGCCTCATCTTCCATTTCGGCATTCAGAAAAATGGTTGTATTCGACTCTGGCGATCGGAACTGATCCACAATCGGCCCCACGATAAAGTTCTTAGCAACCTGCTGGGTCAGTAGCGGAATAATGATGAGCAGCAGGATAAACCGTAACGAAACGACTGTGCGAGCTTTTGAGGAGCGGAACGAATTAACTACCTCCTGTTCGGCTTGGGGATCAAGCTCTCGCTTAATGCGATCGACTGTGCGGAGGATGGAGCGGGGCAGCACTCCGGTTTTATCCACAAACGAGCCCACATCTTTTTTGGGTTTTGAACTCGCGTCAGGGGGGACGTCTACCGCGCCAGACAACAGATTAAACGGGTTCGTATAGCCACCATTGCGATCGCCCACTTTGGAACCATTCCCGGTTTCTTGGGCGGTAGTAATCACCATTGCAGGCGGATTTCGAGAGGTGCCGATTCCGTAGCGTACCAATACACTATCGATATAGCTGAGTCGATCGAGATTTGGATCTGTGGGTGTGTCCTGCGGCTGATCCTGAATCGTTGCGATCGCCCCATTCCCCGATGGAGACGGACCATTGACTGGAACCTCAATTTCTGCCGTCACCACATCGGAGAAGCGGACAATGGAGCTACTCGTCCGAAACTCGGCTAGGCGAACTTTGATGATATCGAGATACTTTTTAAGTTCGGCCTGGAAATAGTCTTGAGCGCTTTTACCGTACAGGCCAGAGGCGGGCGATACCGGATTGCCGTTGAAGTGTTTCTCTTCCATTTCGCGAATCATCTGCGCCGCTTCATAGGCTTCTTGGAGGGCGCGATCCGGGGTATTCGCTAGCCAGGCGTTTGAACGACGAAAGTAGCGCTTGAGAGAATTTAACACGGAGGACGTTCTCATGATTGCCTGATTCGGCAGTGTAGATCTGCAAAAGAGAGTAACAAGGAACTAATGAGCGATCGCAAGTCCTAGGCGAACAAGCCAGCATTCGTTTCGCCTTAGACCAACGGGCTCAACAGTTAAGATTGATCACTGGAGGGCATTGGAAAGTTCCAAAATGACACAACGTTGAATCGCTCGTTTAGGATTGAGGAAACCTTGCTTGATGTCGAGTACATAGTATCATATCAAATTCCTATCGAGACGATTGGTGTCTTTAACGTCTATCTGGATTACAGGCTGCACCCGCAGCGGCAAAACCCAGGCATTGATTGAACAGGTCAGCCAATGCCAACCCAACCATCCGCGATCGCCCCAGCCACCGTTACCCATCCTTGTGTTTGCGGCCAATGGCGACAACCGCATGGAATTGGCGAATCAATTGGCGATCGCCCACGGAGCCTACCCGATCGAGACCACTACTCCCCTCGGATTTTTCCAGCGGGAAGTCACGCTGTTTTTTCCGCTCATTGCTGAGGAGCTAAAGCTTTCCACCTCCTTTCCCGTGCGTCTGCGCCCGGAAACCGAGCAAGCCCTCGCCACGGCGCTCTGGGAACCTGAACTTGACTCGCGGCGATTAGCTCAGGCAGGAGTGCGGGATTACTACATGGTGCGGCGGACGCTGGACGTGATGCAGTTAGCGGCGTTGGGCGGCATTCCCGTAGAGGAAATTTCGGCTATTTTGACCGATGGATTTGCTGAAGATGACGGTTATTCTGAATTGTGGGACTGCATGGGCGAGGTGCTGTTGCGGTGGCGGCAGTGGTGCCTGGAGCGGGGATTGCTGACCTACGGGCTGATTGCCGACCTGTATTGGCGATGTTTGCTACCAAACGATATTTACCGCGATCGCCTGTGTCGCCGTTACCAGGCGGTGATGGCCGATGATGTGGATGACTATCCTGCGATCGCGGGTGATCTGTTCCATGTCCTGCTTGATGGCGGCATTCCGGGCGTGTTCACCGCAAATCCTGAGAATGTGATCCGCTGGGGACTGGGAGCCGATCCGACTTGGCTGGCATCCCTCGCGCCCCGATGCGATCGCCTGGACTTGCCCATGCCTCAAGAGGACAGGCTGGGGTTGAGATGGAGCGATCCGGTGCTGGCTTGGCTGCGCGATCCGATGCAGTCCTTAGAACTTCCCGATTCAATTCGGAGTATCCAGACCATCTCACGAGGCCAATTATTGCGCCAGGTCGCAGAACGAATCGCAGATGCGGTGCAGGCTGGCGAGGTAAACCCAGAGGATATTGCTATTATTGGCCCTGGGGTAGATGCGATTGCCCGTTACACGCTACAAGCGATTTTGACGAGGCGTGGCATTGAAGTGGAATCCTTGAACGATCAGCGGCCTCTGGTGAGTTCGGCCATGGTGCGGGCGTTGCTTTCCCTGATGGCCTTGATCTATCCAGGGTTAGGACGATGGATCAGTCGGGAAGATGTGGCCGAAATGTTGGTGGTCTTAAGCAGTGCGATCGCCCGTCCGGGGCAGTTAGAAATGTCCCCGTTTCGAATCGATCCAGTGCGGGCGGGTCTAATCGTCGATCACTGCTTTGTGCCCGATTTGGAACGGCCCAAGCTGATCGACCTCACGGCCTTTCCCCGCTGGGATCGGGTGGGGTATCAGGCGGCGCAGTCCTACGGTGAGATTGTTCACTGGATTACGACCCAGCAGCAGCAGTTGGACGATCGGTTAATTCCCAATCCTGTCGTGTTGTGCGATCGCGCCATTCAGCGGTTCTTCTACGGGGGAAGTCCCTTGGCCTACGATCAGGTAGCCGTATTGCGCGAGTTTATGGAAACCGCCCAGCACTATTGGGATGTGGATACCCGCCTGCGCCAAAGTGGAGGGATCCCACGCACTCCCTCGGAGGCGATCGCCGAATTCATTCAACTGTTGCGGGATGGGACGATTACCGCTGATCCCTATCCGGTGCGTCCGGTGGGACAAGAGCGCAAATCTGTGACTCTAGCCACGATCTACCAATATCGCTCGATTCGTCGGCACCATCGGTGGCAGTTCTGGCTCGATGCGAGTTCGCCGCTGTGGTTAACGGGAGGCCAAGCTCTCTTTGGTGCGCCCCTCTTCCTGCGCGACTGGAACGGTCAACCCTGGACAGCCGAAAGTACCCTAAACGCGGAACAAGCCCGTCTGGATCGCCAAGTGCGTGATCTGCTGATGCGAGTGAGCGATCGCCTTTACCTATGCCATAGCGATTTGGCGACCAGTGGGCAGGAGCAGACGGGGCCGTTGTTGAGTTTGGTGAATTTGGCGATTCCGGTGGAGGGGTGATGGGGTGATGGGGTGATGGGGTGATGGGATAGACTTCGGCGTTGCAACGTAATTTATTGATTTGGGTGGCGATCGCCCTTTTGATTAACGTCTCTCATCGGGAATCGGTGGCGCAGGTTCTAGAACCACATCCTGGCACTGGTCTTCTAGTTCGTGATGTCTGTGAAGCCTCGTAATGTCAGGAATTC
>JACYMB010000268.1 GCA_015272205.1 Synechococcales cyanobacterium T60_A2020_003
GATCGCTCTCGCAAAATGACCCTAATCGATCACGGGTTCCGGTTGCCCAGTGCCGCCGATAACCGACCGCTGAAGTCTGAGGAGTTTTGGAATAAGGTGGATCAGTGTGTCTTTGTGTCGGCCACTCCGGGGGAATGGGAACTGGAACAGTCGGACGGCAAGATGGATGTGAGTGGGGACGAGAAAAAGCCGATTAAGCTCTATGTTCCCGGAACGGGTCGCATTGTGGAACAGGTGATCCGTCCCACAGGAGTTCTCGATCCGGAGATCTTTGTGCGTCCGACCGAGGGACAGGTGGACGATCTCTTGGGCGAAATTCAGGAGCGGGTGAAGCGGGGCGAACGGACGCTGATCACGACTCTGACCAAGCGCATGGCGGAGGACTTGACCGAGTATTTTCAAGAAAGGGGGGTGCGGGTACGCTATCTCCACTCAGAAATTAACTCCATTGAGCGGATCGAAATTCTCCAAGATTTGCGGGGGGGAGAGTTTGACGTGCTGATTGGGGTGAACCTGCTGCGGGAAGGACTGGACTTGCCGGAGGTCTCTCTGGTTGCCATTCTGGATGCCGACAAAGAGGGATTTCTACGTGCCGAGCGATCGCTCATTCAGACGATTGGACGGGCGGCGCGGCACGTTCGTGGACAGGCGATTCTCTATGCGGATAACCTTACGGACAGCATGGCGCGAGCGATCAGCGAAACGGAGCGTCGTCGCGCCATTCAGATGGCCTACAACGAGAAACACGGCATTACTCCGCAACCCATTATCAAACGATCTAACAACTCGATCCTGCAATTTCTGGAAGTGTCGCGGCGGATCTCGGCGCAGGAGTTGGAGGAGATCTTCGAACATTCCGATGACTTGTCGCTGGAGGATATTCCCGATCTAATCGTGAAGCTAGAAGCCGAAATGAAGGACGCTGCTAAAAAACTGGAGTTTGAAGAGGCGGCCAAATTGCGCGATCGCATCAAACAGTTGCGCGATCGCCTCCTGGGCAAGCACTAAAAACCTGCCCAGGGCTAACCATAGCCATCTCATCAATCGGCTCTATACTTGGGCTAGTTCTCTTGGACTAGGAAGCGAGTCTGTGGGCTGAATGGGCGACAATCATCAACATGTACTGTGGGAAAACGTTTGGGCATGGTTCACGAATACCCGACTAATCCGGCTGATCCTGCTCTTTGCCCTGGGCTGGGTCCTGGTGCAAGTGCTGGAGTTTTTTCGGCCTGTCATTGTTATCTTTACCTTTGCCGCCATTTTGGCGTTTCTGCTAGGGTATCCGGTGCATTGGCTACAGCACTTCATTCCTCGCGGTATTGCGGTGCTTGGCGTGTTTGTTGTAACGCTTCTTCTCTTAAGTGGATTTGCCTTTACGATCGGAGTTACGGTATTAGCACAGGGGCAACAACTCCTCACTCAGGCTCCTGAATGGATTGATGCCTCCATTGCGCTGTTGACCCAGCTTCAGGATATGTTGACCAGCGTTAACCTAGAGGTCGATTTCACCCAGCTTGGTGAACAATTTCGCACCCAAGCCCTGTCAGGTGTTGGCGTTGGGTTGGGACTTTTGCAAGCCTTTTTCTTGCGCTTGGTGGATCTAATCCTGATTTCGGTGATTGCATTTTTTATGCTGCTCGATGGCGATCGCCTGTGGACTTACCTCATTCAATCAGTTCCATCGGACTATCGCGATCGCGTCTCCGACTCAATTCGGCAAAATCTTTTAGGGTTCTTCTGGGGACGCTTTTTGCTTTCCGTATTTTTCAGCGCTTCCTGCCTCGTCGCCTTTTGGTTTTTGAAAGCTCCCTACGCGTTACTGCTATCGGCGATCGCAGGTTTGTTGGATCTGATTCCTGGCATCGGCGCAACGTTGGGAGTTAGTCTGATTGCCCTCATTCTGTTGCCGAATGGGATTTGGCTCAGCGTTACGGTGATTGTCGTGTGTATTCTGCTGCAACAGGTGCAGGAAAACATTCTGCTTCCCCACATCATGCAAGGATCCATCAATATGAATCCTGTAGTGATGTTTTTTGCGTTGCTAGTCGGGTTTCAAATTGCTGGATTATTGGGACTATTTCTAGCCACCCCAATCGCAGGCGTACTCATCAGTTTGTTTAATATTGATGCAATGAAAGGAAACCAAAGGAGTTAACCCACCATGCAAACCTCATCTGGACTGCAACTCTTATCAATGGATCGAGTTCTCGTTCCTACTGATTTTTCAGACGAAGCCTCGAAAGCTCAGGAGAATGCCCTGGCATCGGTTCGCGATCCATCGTGCTTGCATGTGCTGCACGTGCTGCCACGGCTGAATCCGGGGGATCCGGGGATGACTTGGCACACCGTTGATGATCAAACGCGCACCGACCATGTGAAGCAGTATTTCCGTGAGCATTATGCTGATCCAGCCTATGAGCGTGTCCATCTCAGTGTAGTGATTGGTGATCCCGCGACGGAAATTACCCACTATGCCAAAGAGAATCAAATTAGCCTGATCGTGATTCCATCCCACGGTCGTGTGGGGGTATCCCGCTTTTTGATGGGATCGGTGGCGGAACGGGTGGTGCGGTTGGCTCCGTGTCCGGTGCTGGTGTTGCGCCAGTGAGCAGTAGTATCCCCCTCCCAAATGCATCAACTGTCACACAGATTCGCCACGAATTGGAAACCCCTACTGTAGTATCGATAAATCCCTAGCTGACGACGTTGACATTTATCGAGGGATTCGTCTCTAACGATGCCCAAAACTCCTGAAATGCCTAGTAGACAGAGCGATCGCCCGCACTACGTTCTCCGTTGCACCCACTGCGGCGCAAACTATCCAGCCGATCCGTTCCGTCTTCATTGTGATAAAGAGCATCGTCCTGCACTCCTGAGGGCGGAGTACAGCGCAAAAACATTGCAGGTTCGGCTCCAGCAGCCCGGTATTTTTCGATATTCAGATTGGCTCCCGGTGGGACGTTCCCTAAACTTAATGGGCAAGCCGATGGTCTACGAAAGCAAAGGGTTAGCCCAGCACCTAGGGTTGAGCAATCTATACGTTAGTTTTAATGGCTACTGGCCGGAACGAGATGCCCAACTGACAACGGGTTCGTTTAAAGAGCTAGAAGCCGCAACCGTTCTAGCGCGAATTCCCGAAGGTCACGATCGCACCCTTGTGATTACGTCGGCAGGCAACACAGGTAGAGCCTTTGCAACGCTGTGCTCTCAGTTGCAGATTCCTCTACTGCTGATCATTCCCGAAAAGAATTTGAACGCCATTTGGTCACCGCAACCGTTTAACCCCAACGTGCGCCTGATTGCCATTGATGGGGACTACTCCGACGCGATCGCCCTTGGGCAACAGATTAGCCAAATGGATGCCTTTTTCCCCGAAGGTGGCGCGGCTAACGTGGCGCGGCGGGATGGCATGGGGCTGACCGTCATCGATGCGGTGGCAACCCTCAGACGCATTCCCGATCACTATTTTCAAGCGGTTGGATCGGGAACGGGTGGCATTGCGGCCTGGGAAGCAACGCAGCGATTGCTGCGAGATGGACGATTTGGGTCGCGGCGGATGCGGTTGCACCTCGCGCAGAATAGTCCGTTTACGCCGATGGTGCAGGCTTGGAACGCAAAATCGCGATCGCTCCTCCCCTCCAGCGAGGCTCTGGATAAAGCCCAAATTCAGCAAGTGACGGCTACGGTGTTGACCAATCGCAATCCGGCCTATTCCCTGCGCGGAGGGCTATACGAAGCACTCCGGGATACGCGGGGATCGATGTATGCGGTGATGAACGATGAAGCGGCACGGGCACGACATTTGTTTGAAATGCTAGAGGGGATCGATATTTGTCCGGCATCGAGCATGGCAACGGCAGCCTTGATCCGGGCGGTAGAAGCGGGACAGGTTCGCAAGCAAGACTCTATCCTGCTCAATATCACCAGCGGCGGCTCGAAGCGTATGCAGCATGAGCATCCCTCTCACCTTCTCGAACCGACGTGGCGAGTTCCGGCAGGACACTCCTTACCGGACGATCTGATGGAGGCGTTGCAGAATTCGTCTGCGCTGACGGCTCGCATTCCGTAGCCTGTGTATAAGAGAGATGAGTAGATCCACGAATCCTAGGTGTTCTTCATCTCCTGACTGATTGCCCCCGATTGCCCAGTTTGAATGTAGACTTCTTCGTTCTCTATCCCAAGCTATGACAGATTTTGCGCTACCTGTACTAGCGGCGATCGCCCGTCGCAACAAAGCCGTGTTGCTGCGCCAAACTCAACGTGTGGAGGCGGTACAGGCTCAGTTTTTGCGATCGCTCCTGCACACCTATCGGAACACGGCCTTTGCCCGTGAAAACGGTCTGTCGGATGTTCGCACCGTAGATCAGTTTCGGGAACGCATCCCCGTCCAGCCCTACAGTGCGTTTGCGCCCTACACCGAACGGATGG
>JACYMB010000269.1 GCA_015272205.1 Synechococcales cyanobacterium T60_A2020_003
ACTTGCTCTTTTTTGATTCTGATACCCCGTCCGCTTGCGGCGGGGTAGTTCATTCAATCGAGGAGAGTTACTAGTAACTCCCTTCTTGGTCGTCTGGAAATATAAGGGCTGTGTACGCCTCCACTAACAGGCAGTCGTTATGTCAGTACTTTTGAGAAACCTGTCGATCTGTGGGACTGGGTTAAGAGAAGGCTCGCTGAGGTGCGATCGCCTTCTGCTCTATGCCCCTCAGTAGACGAGATTCATAAGAAAATCCGAATAAACGTTTCTTTTAATATTGGCGCGATCGCCCTGCAAGCAAGGGTTATACCGATTTTTGGCTGTGAACCTAACCTTTTATCCTAGGGGGCGATATCCGCTTATGTTCACCTCCCGTTAGATTGTTGGTTACGAACAGTTATGGATTGCGTTGTCCTCGATACTAAATGCACATTATTGAGGCACGTCCACCATACGAAATCTGCAATCCATCAGTTTTCTAACGGGTAAATGTTAAGTATTGCAATTCCTACGAGATTTCAAGGCGTAGTGGAACTATTTGTAAGCAACCGTGTGTCACAATGTAAGCGGTTTTGCCAACTAAAGTTACGAAAGATAAAGTAGGCGCAAGTCATGGAACCTATATACCAGTACGCCTGGCTGATTCCAGTTCTGCCCTTGCTTGGGGCGATGGTAGTCGGCATTGGACTAATATCCTACCCCCAGGCAGTTCGCAGTGCTCGAAAAGCTGTTTCCGGTTTTCTAGTCTTTTTGATTGGAACGGCGATGGCCCTGTCCTTTGGCATCTTCTGGAGCCAAGTTCAGGGGCATCCAGCCTATACCCAAATGATTGATTGGGCTTCAGCAGGAGATTTTCATCTTTCGATGGGCTACACCATCGATCATCTCGCTGCACTGATGCTCGTCATCGTGACCACCGTAGCGCTGTTGGTCATGATCTACACCGATGGGTACATGGATCATGACCCAGGCTACGTGCGCTTCTATGCTTATCTCAGCTTGTTCTCATCCTCCATGTTGGGGCTTGTCATCAGCCCTAACCTAGTGCAGATCTACATTTTTTGGGAACTCGTAGGGATGTGTTCATACCTCCTCATTGGGTTTTGGTATGACCGAAAAGCTGCAGCCGACGCTTGTCAGAAAGCATTTGTAACGAACCGAGTCGGTGACTTTGGCCTTCTGTTAGGTATGTTGGCACTTTATTGGGCTACCGGAAGCTTCGAGTTCAACGAAATTGGCGGTCGCCTGATGGACTTGGTTGAATCGGGTGCCTTAAGTGTTGGTCTAGCTTCTCTATTTTGCATCTTGGTCTTCCTCGGCCCCGTCGCAAAGTCAGCTCAGTTTCCGCTCCATGTCTGGCTACCCGATGCCATGGAAGGCCCTACACCCATCTCCGCCCTTATTCATGCGGCGACTATGGTTGCGGCTGGAGTGTTCCTCATCGCTCGCATGTTCCCGGTGTTTGAAGGGCTCCCAGGCGTTATGAATGTGATTGCCTGGACTGGGGCGTTTACCGCGTTCCTTGGGGCGAGCATTGCCATTACACAGAATGACATCAAAAAAGGTCTAGCCTATTCCACCATGTCTCAGTTGGGCTACATGGTCATGGCGATGGGCGTTGGAGCCTACGGTGCTGGGTTATTCCACCTCATGACCCACGCGTATTTCAAGGCGATGCTGTTCCTATGCTCTGGCTCTGTCATTCACGGTATGGAGGGGGTTGTTGGGCATGATCCCGTCTTGGCACAAGACATGCGACTGATGGGCGGACTGCGGAAGTTTATGCCCATCACGGCGACAACCTTTTTGATTGGCACCCTGGCAATCTGTGGTATCCCTCCCTTTGCAGGATTTTGGTCCAAGGATGAGATTTTGGGATCGACCTTTGAGGTCAATTCAACGCTTTGGCTAGTGGGCTGGCTCACGGCTGGTATCACGGCTTTCTATATGTTCCGCATGTATTTCTCTACCTTTGAAGGGGAATTCCGAGGTAATGACGCGGATATTCGCAAGACACTCAAGCTTGAACAACTCCAGCGTCTGGGGCTTGCCTTTGGACCAGGGGCAATGGATCCCCAAGAACTTACGGTCGATCATGATGAGGCCGATGATCATCATGGCCACGATGATCATGGGCATAGCGAGTCTCCCCATGAGTCGCCTCTAAGTATGACCTTGCCCCTGATGCTGCTGGCTGTGCCGTCGGTCTTAGTCGGTTTGGTGGGTACTCCGTTTGCAAACTACTTTGAAGCGTTTATCCATCCCCCTGGAGAGCTAGAGGCGATCGTGGAAGCTTCTGGAGCCTTTGATTGGACTGAGTTTTTGCTTATGGGGGGGAGTTCTGTCGGCATCGGCCTCATTGGCATTTCCCTAGCAGTGCTGATGTACTTTACCCACAAAATTGATCCCGCAAAGATTGCAGAGCGGATTCAGCCTCTTTATCAGCTATCTCTCAATAAGTGGTACATCGACGAGATCTACGATGCAGTCTTTGTGAAAGGTAGTCGTCGGATTGCGAAGCAAGCCCTTGAAATGGATGTTCGCATCGTGGATGGTGTTGTAAACCTTGCTGGATTTGTGACGTTGGTTTCGGGTGAAGGACTCAAGTACCTCGAAAGTGGCCGTGCCCAGTTCTATGCACTGATTGTTTTTGGAGCTGTTCTGGGTTTAGTACTTCTGTCTGGAGTCGCGTAAAGTCCCTGGCTACCTTAGTGAGCGATCTCCATTAGGGTAGCCCTTGGGCGATCGCCACACACAGTTGTTTCGATAAAAAACAATCATTCACGTCAATTTATTACGAGATATCTGGCAATGGACGTTGCTAATATTCCCTGGTTAACTATCATTATTCTTTTCCCCATCGCCGCATCGTTGCTCATTCCCATCCTGCCAGATCAAGATGGGAAAACAGTTCGCTGGTATGCGCTGACGGTTGGCCTGATCGACTTTGCATTCATCATTTATGCTTTCTGCACGCAGTACGACTTCTCAAGTTCTGGAATGCAGATGGTGGAGAGCTATTCATGGATTCCATCGCTAGATTTGAAATGGTCAGTTGGGGTGGATGGCCTTTCGATGCCGCTGGTGCTTTTGACGGGCTTCATTACCACTCTCGCAATCCTAGCGGCATGGCCTGTAACCCTCAAACCACGCCTATTCTACTTCCTGATTCTGGCGATGTACGGCGGACAAATCGCCGTCTTTGCGGTTCAGGATATGCTGCTGTTTTTCCTCGTATGGGAATTGGAACTGATCCCCGTTTACTTGCTGTTAGCAATCTGGGGTGGTAAGAAACGACTCTATGCTGCCACCAAGTTCATTTTGTACACGGCGGGTGGCTCTCTCTTTATTTTGGTCGCCGCCCTAGCGATGGCTTTCTATGGAGAGTCAGTCACGTTCGACATGCAGTCGCTCATGGCTAAGGATTTTCCGCTGAAGCTGCAACTCCTCCTGTATTCTGCGTTTTTGATTGCTTACGCCGTTAAACTTCCGATCTTTCCGCTGCATACCTGGTTACCCGATGCCCACGGCGAAGCGACGGCTCCTGTACACATGCTTCTGGCCGGCATCCTCTTAAAAATGGGAGGATATGCGCTGATTCGGATGAATGTGGAAATGTTGCCGGATGCTCATGTTTACTTTGCTCCGGTGCTGGTCATTCTGGGTGTTGTCAACATTATTTATGCCGCGTTGACATCCTTTGCCCAGCGAAATCTCAAGCGCAAGATTGCCTACTCATCCATTTCCCACATGGGATTTGTGCTAATTGGCCTTGGCTCATTCACAAACTTAGGTTTAAGCGGTGCGGTGCTCCAAATGATCTCCCACGGGTTGATCGGAGCTAGCCTATTCTTCTTGGTGGGGGCAACCTACGATCGCACTCATACCCTGATCTTGGATGAGATGGGCGGTGTAGGTCAGAAAATGCCGCGCATCTTCTCCATGTTTACAGCGTGTTCGCTTGCATCCCTAGCGTTACCCGGAATGAGCGGTTTCGTAGCTGAGCTGATGGTGTTTGTGGGTTTCGCGACTAGTGATGCCTATAGCCTCACCTTTAAGGTTGTGATTGTGTGCCTAGCTGCGATTGGGGTGATTTTGACCCCGATCTACCTGCTATCCATGCTTCGTGAGATTTTCTACGGCCCTGAGAACAAGGAACTGGTCTCCCATGAGGTTTTGGTTGATGCAGAACCCCGCGAAGTTTTCATCATCGCGTGCTTGCTAATTCCGATTATTGGTATTGGATTCTATCCAAAGCTGATTACCCAAGTCTATGATGCTAAAACCGTTCAGATTACGGCCTTGATGCGCGATGCTATACCAACGCTCAATGCCGAGCAACCGATGACATCTGAGGAAGCCTCCCTGGCAACAACGTTTCCCATTTGGGCTCCTAAGATCCCTTCTGGAACCTAATGATTAGTATCAATCAGTAGGCTTGAGGCGATCGCCCCAGCCTGAAACAAAAATAGGAGCCACTTTTTAGCGGCTCCTATTTTAATGCTGTTTCTGTGTTGTTGCCCGTCATCGTTAGGCTAGTTCAGCCAAGATATCCGCTGCATGGGTATCCGTCTTCACGCTCTCAAAAACTTTTTCAATGACACCGTCGCCATTGATAATGTATGTCACTCGCTTAGAGTAACCACCGCCACTAACGTCATAGGCCTTGGTAATCGCTCCATCGGAATCAGCGACTAGGGTGAACGGTAGGCCATATTTCTCCTTAAACATCTTGTGGGACGCTTCGTCGTCCATACTGACGCCCAGCACTACGATATCCTTATCTTGATATTCAGGATAAGCATCACGGAATCCCTGCGCTTCCTTTGTACAGCCCGGCGTATCATCCTTGGGATAAAAGTATAGGACAACCGTCTTACCTGCAAAGTCTGCAAGAGACACCGTATTTCCTGCGTCATCCTTAGCAGAAAAGCTAGGTGCGGGACTACCAACTGACAATGCCATGATTTTGGTCTCCTCTTATATACAAACCCTACGGCCTTTAAAGATTTCGTGAATGATCCTACCATTTCTGTCGAATATCTCTGTGATCCATACAGAATTTATAGGTGCATAAACCTTGTGTTCACAGTAATTTCAGCAATTCAACGGTACTGGCATAGGAGGTTTATACTCATCTGAATCCAGTTAGACAGTTATCTTGACACCAAGTTAGGATATGTCTAAAGCCACTGGTATACAAAGGATTCTGCGGCCTGTCTCCTAACTGAGATGTACACACTCGCAGAGGGTGCAATCATCAATACTGATCTCCTGACAATTACGCACTGCCGGTCTTGAGCCTCCTTCTGCGAATCCAGGATTCAATGAAGTCTGGCGGCACTGATTTAGCACTTTTATGACAGAGAATCGTAATTCCCCTATGCTAAACACCGATAGTGACAACAACTCTCAAGCAAAGAAAGAATTCGACGAATATTATCAGCGCTTCCTCGCACAGCAGAGCCGTACCCCTGGTCCAGAGAGTCCGTCTTCAGCATCACGCTCTACGAACGTATCCTCGAAAGACGGTAGTGAGTTTGAGCAAGAATTTCGGAGCCACTACGAGCAATTCGTTGGCTATTCCGTAGACGAACGCTTATTTTCAGTGCCCCATAGTTTCGACTATCGCTATGGCTCTACGTCTGGGATGTTTCCAAACTCCAAGACATTCATTCGCAACAGTTTAATGGGGGTGGGAAGTTTCGCTGCTACAGCCGTTGTAGGCTCTCTGCTCATTTCTTCGGCTTCAAACACTCCCAAATATAGCTTCCGAGACTACTCTCCAGAGTTATTGCAGCAGCAAGAGTTTATTCCCAACGTTTCTACCACCGCTGAGGCTCCCATTGCATCTTCGGGCGTGCTCAGTCGGGCAGACAGCGATGCGCTCGAAGGTAAGGACTCTACCCTTCAGACGGAGGCAACAGAAGCATTCAATATACCTATACCTTTGCGGCCTATGCCAAACTATGGCGTTGTGATGCCGGATTTATCAACTCAACGTAGTACACAAGCACCGACGATGCGAGTCGCAAACTCCTCGGGCTACCTTCTGCCTTCGGCTCAGGAACCCATTGCTGAAACCATACCCCCAGTAACGCCAAGTGTTCCAGAAAGTCCTTCACCTGTAAATGAAGTCTTGCCATCGACAGAGACAAGCCTCGACACCGAGGCCAATGTGAGTTTACCGATTCTGCCCATTGAGAATGTAGGTGTGGAAACAGCGATCACCTTTCGTCTGTTTGGTGAGTCTTCTCCTGGTACAGTTTCGCCCCTTGCCGAAGCATCAGATTTAGATAAGGCCAATGCTGAGAAGCGGGAGGTGGTACCAGGTCTTGAACCGTTATCCGACTGATACGGAGTCCTGCTATGGGGTGACACTTAACCCCACCGCCTGACGGCACATCCCCTTGCTCTAGACGCGAAGCGGCTTCCCGCAGGGTAGGGAAGGTTGAGAGGGATCTCTGAAATAGTGCTACTTTGTGAATCGGATTCAGTATGAAACGGCTATAAGTAGGTGACCCTAATTAAATGTAGGATGTGTTAGGCGTAGCCGTAACGCATCAAATCCTTTGACAGCATGGGTTACGCTATCGCTAACCCATCCTACGAAGAGCTTTATTTATTTACGACTATCTACTTAGCTCGACTTTATCCAATTGATCCAAAAAGGAAAGCAGCAAGCAGAATTCAGATGAG
>JACYMB010000270.1 GCA_015272205.1 Synechococcales cyanobacterium T60_A2020_003
TTCCGGTGGGAGAAGCCCGCACCGTATGTTTGCATCGGTGTCGGGAGTACGTCACCGTTCAACGCTTAGGATCTGTACGAATCTTAGTAGACTTGCAGCAGCACCTTAGCGATGTAACCATACCCCATGACGTACTGGCTGCACTTGTGCTCTGCGGGGCCGATTTCAGCCGTCGCCGACACAATGTACAAACCCGGTGTCATGCCGGCCTTCACCGGGAAGCTTGCCAACTTCACCACATACTCGTACTCATCTTTCTGAGTCGTGATCGTTGCGGCCAGATCCACCTCCGTTGCCGATCCACCCTGACCTTCATAATGGAAGTTGATGGTGATCTTGGTGCCCAAGCACATCAACAGGGAAGACAGCGGGGTTTTGTTGAACTTGATGTTCACGCTGGAGTTGAACATCTCGTCCGAAGCGATAATGTAAGGAGACTGCCCCGGCGCTACAAACTCAGGAGGGATTGGGTCGCTAGCAGTTCCCTCAACGCGCAGGTTAGACAGTTCAAACTGTACAGGACCCAAGATATTCTTGGAGTAGGTTTCGGAATCAGTCAACTGCTTCTTGGGTTGGGGGCTGCTCACAGAGGGTGCCGCCGCCAGTTCAAATGTTGTTGCCATATCAATGTCCTCAATAGGGTAAAGTACGGTTGAGCAGTCAGGGTGCTGGAACCGGGAATTCGTCAGACCGCTGAACGTGTCAACTGAACCTATCGTGCCTAGCGCATGGGGCGATCGCCATTACCCTCCTGGGGCATTCTTGGTCATGCCTTTAATCGTGGGGCTGAAATTAGGGAAACGGAACAGCGCGACAACGTTACCGAACCTAGCAATGGCGGGGTTTGCAGACGGATTCCCGGATATGGAGAACGGTAATGCTTACGACCCCGCGCTGATCAACAGAGGCAATCACAATGCAACCCATTTATCCGCTTCGTTCCTACATTCGCTTTAGTGCGAAAAGCCAACTCCTCGCTGAACAGTTGGGAACGGCGGTCGCCCAACACTTCACTTCAACATCGGATGTCGATCCGTTTGGCACCCCACCCACGTCTGTATCCGAACCATCAGATTATTCCCAAAATTCCTTGCCCCGCTTTGATGATGAGTTGTTCAGCGTGGTGGCGGCAACGGTTCTGCATCCGTGCCGACATCCAGAGGTGTATGAACCGTGTGCTTCGGCAGCAGAAGCGAGCGCCATTGAAGATCGAGTCAGTGCAGAGATTGTGGCTGCTTATCAAAACGTGCAGTCCCCATTCAAGGCTGAGATCGTAGAACGCTTAAATCAACTGCTGTAGCTCAAGAAGATTTGAGGAACACCTGACACCTAGGGGATAATAGGCGCGTGTAACGAAACTTCATAACGTTTTATGCCGCTGCCAACTGTTATTTTGCCGGGATATTTAGCGGGCGATCGCCCCTATCGTGAAATGGAACAGGCGCTATCAAGCCTGGGGATTACCGCAACTACTGTACCCCTAAAACGTCAGGATTGGTTTCCAACCCTAGGTGGCCGCTCCGTAACCCCTATTCTCAATGCCCTGCATCAGACCGTCGAGAAAGTTCGCGCTGAATCTGGGAGCGATCGCGTGAATTTGGTCGGTCATTCAGCGGGAGGCTGGATTGCCCGCATTTATTTAGGTGAGGTTCCCTACGATATCCATCCATCGGATGCCGGAAGAAAGGTGCGCTGGAATGCCCATTCGGCGATCGCCACCTTGGTCACCCTTGGCACTCCCCACATCAGCCAGGAACGCTGGACGAAGCGAAACCTGGATTTTGTTAAAGAGAATTATCCTGGTGCATTCTACCCCTCCGTGCAGTATGTGTGCGTGGCTGGAAAAGCCATGAAAGGCGAGCCGTTTTCAATCAAGTCGTGGCGATCGCTGCAAGGTTGGTTTACCTACAGCAGTTATCAACTCACCTGCGGACAGGGCAACTGCTGGGGGGACGAAATTACACCCGTCGAAGCGGCCCATTTGGAGGGAGCGACAAATCTTGTTCTCGATCAGGTTGTGCATTCCCCCCGACCCCAAAAAATTTGGTACGGATCTGCGGACGTTGTTCCTCAATGGGCGAAATATTTAGCCTCGTAACGAAATAGGGGCTTGGCATAAAAGTTCCCAGTTTTCTGTGAAGAAATCATAAAGTAACATTGTTATACAAAAGCTCGAAACCTTTTCTGGACAATGCCTACACGGATTTAAGACATAATTCTAAAATATGAGAGAATTGTAAAGTTATACAAAATACTCGGCATACCCTGATCCCCATCGGGAAAACTTCGTGTTAGTGTATGGCAGTCCAAAACAAGGAAGATAAATGCGTAACGAGTACGACTTGGGATCACGAATCCTTGCTCCAGTTGGGGCAGGCAGTCGCCGAAGGCACGACTCGATTGCGTAGATGCATTTCAAGTTGGATATATGATTCAAAACAAAAAAAATCTTTGGGGCAGCCTTGCTGTAACCCTGCTAGTCACAACCTGGAGTGCTGCGATCGCGCCTAGCCAAGCAGATTCCCGCGTTACTGATTCAGGAGCTTCAGCAGCCCAGAACTCAGTTTCTGAGGAACGCTCCGAAGACCAAAACTTAGAGGCCCCAGAGTCATCGGTTACGTTATCGAATGATCTCGACGACCAAAATCAAGACCCTGCTTCGGTTTCTGAGCTTGCTGATAGTACAGAGAGCATGGAAGCATCGAACTCAGCAGAGGTGGTGAAGGTTGGTGAATACCAGTCCCAGGAGCAGACCGATTTAGCCGAGGATGCGATCGCCAACATTCTGCCGCACGACATGAACGGTCGAAATGCAGCAACTCTCTATGTTCGCAATATTCCAGTTTTAACGTTTTTAGGGTCGAGTAGCGACTCCTCTACATCTGCTCCAGCTAGTTCCCTATCTGCGTCCAATGTTCAACCCGGATCGATAGAGGGTGAAGAAGTTAAAATTGCGTCGGTTCAGGCACCCTCTGACGTTCTTCCCGCTGAATCAGCAGCATCTGAAGTTCTCGACCAATCCGATCCCGTGCTCCGGGCAACGGCGATCGCTGCAACCTTAAACCAACTTGATCGCCAAGGCGTGGATGCCGAAAGCATCAGCGTCAAATGGGACGGAGATGAACAAGCCTATGTCATCACCGTTGGAGATGAGGTGCTTGCCCGCATTGATGATGACACCATCTTGCCGGATACCACCCGTGACCACGCTGAAGATGCGCTCCAGGCTACAAATCGTCTAAGACGGTTGCTCGGTTCCGCACCCCCGCTAGACGAAATTGAAGGCGATCCCCACGCATCTCAAGGAACTCTGGTCAGCGCTGTTCAAGCTGCCTTTAGCGGGTTAGCCTCCTGGTATGGCCCTGGGTTTGATGGAAACTACAGTGCCAGTGGCGAAATTTTCAATCAGAATGCATTGACCGCCGCCCATCCTAGTCTTCCCTTTGGAACTCAAGTTCGAGTCACTAACTTGGATAATGGTCTTTCTGTCATTGTGCGTATTAATGACCGAGGCCCCCATGCTCCAGGACGAGTGATTGATCTGTCTACAGGAGCGGCAAACGTGATTGGTTTGGTTAGCGCTGGTGTAGCGCCAGTGAGTCTGGAAGTAGTTGATTCGGCTCAGGCTTCGGCTGGCGCAGGTCGATAGATCAACCGATTGGAACTTAGGGGATGGGAGCCTCGTAACGTGAGGCTCTCTTTTTTTTGAATATTGAACTGAACATTGCCCTGGCGATCGCCCCTGCATCCCAAACTCCAACCGGGTACAAAGAGCGATCGCCTCTCGTTCTACTCATCCACCAGCGTCTGCACCGTCAGCATCTGGGGCGGCGTAGAATCGGGGGGATACAGGAGATCAATATTAACTAACCGTCGAGTTTCTCCAGGCATCGTCAACGTTACCAACGGTTCCCCCATCTGTCCCCGTTGTTCGACTAAATGAACATAGCGGGTTTGGGGGAAGCCCCGATCGTCAGTGTAGCGAAGCCGCACCGTTCCCCGAAAGAATACTTGCTCTGCCGGAGGCTCCAAGAAGCGTAAGCCATCGGTGCTCAGGCTATCCTCCTTTAGGGGCGTTTCTAAGGCAATAGTAACGGTACGATCGCGGCTGTCGGGATTATAGAGGGGCAGCGAAAGGTTGTACTCCGCCGCATAGTTACCGTGGGACTGATACGCCGTATCCGGATAACGCACCAGCATCGGAGCGCTCTGGACTTGTTCCGTCCCCATTCGCCCTGCAATGAGCGTACTAATGCCATAGGAAAACGCCTCTCCTGCGGCGGGAATGGTCAGGGTCGTGGACTCTGGAGAATCGACCACCTGCGCCTGCCATAGGGATCCTTCGGAGACGCCCGACACGCGCCCATAAATGACCTGACCCGTGGTTTGATCCAGCGGCGTAGGGGTGCGATCGCGCATTTCGGCCAGTTCACCTGTGTTGAGAACCTCAATCCACTCATCGAGCGTGGGTTCGCGTTCAACCCCCTCATCGTCGGTCGGCGCAAAGAGGGCAAGGCTAGCCGCGTAGACGGTATCCGAGCTTCGTACCCGCATGAGGGTTGAGCGTCCGTTAATCGGTGGATCGAGGTCAGCAATCGGAATCGGTACGTTCATCAAGAGCTGATACCCATCGGGCGGCACCTCAACCTGAGATGGGAAGCTATCCTGCCGCTGCCCCCGTAGAATGTCGCTCATCGCCCGACTCCCTGGCCCTGCGTACACCTCCCCCCTGGGATTCTCCACCAGAGGCGGCAGCGAAATAAACGGCGCATCCGGTTGGCTGAGATAGCTCGCCGCTTGCAAAATATCGACGGTAACAGGTTCCGTGCCGGGATTATAGAGCAGAATCCCCAAATAGAGCGTGGTTAAATCTCCCTCAGTAACCGAGCGGTAAACGTGATGGGCAAAGACATCAAACCGTCCTGTAAACGGAAAGTTGAGATGGGCATTGGGGTGGGTCTTCCCCTCTGGCGAAAAGGTAGACAGCAGGATCCCTCCGCTTTGCACAAGTTCGGGACTATTGCTGTTGAACATAGGAACGTCATCAAACTGCCCAGGGAGCGATCGCACCTCCTGGGGGCGCACCACTTCTACAGGTTCCGGTGGGGGTTCGTCGGGTATGGCTTGGGCAAGGGTCAATACCGCAAGGAGGGGCAGCATGGGCAATAGGATATAGTTTCAAGACAGACATTTCTAAACGGTGATAGTATCGCGCTGTTGTGCAGGTAGACAAGCTTTTTTAGCTTGAACGTCGGCCAGACTCCGCGCCAGCACCACCTGAAAGTCTTGAAGGATTGCTGCTGTATTCTCTGCGGTCAGAATAGGGACATGGACAAATAGACATGGGGTCTGGTTTGGCTGAGCTTGCAGATGGGAGAGAACCGCGTAGTACAAGCCATTACAGACAAAGCGTCCGGCGTTTTTGCTCACGCGAGTGTAGGGTAAGCCTTGCCGAATCTGCTTGAGGTTGAGGGAGGTTGTGCGAACTTTGTCTCCAGCGATCGCCTGCTGTTCTAAATTCAATAACTTGCGTGATGCCGCCATGCCGCAGAGGAGGACGAGATCCGGTTGAAGGTCTTGGATTTCACCAATCACTCGTACCGGAGCGTGCTGAAAATCCACGGGAATCTGTCGTAGCGCGTGAACGGAGAGCGATCGCGTCCAGGCCGACTCCGCTAGCATATGCCCAAGTAAATCATCCGAGGCATTAGACGCTTGCTTCGCTTTCCAGGTGCGAAATGAGGTGAGTAGAAGCTTGGTTTGCATAGCCTTGGAACAAGGTTGAGAAAAAAACGAAACGGCGATCGCCCCTACGATCCCGCAGCATCCGATTTTACTTTTAGGACAATTAGCGTCATGTCATCGTCTACGGAACGCCCATTCCCCACAAACTGCTGTACCTGCAAAAATAAGTAGTCCAAAATGTCCTGGGGATGCTCGTAATGGTGACAGGCCCAGCGCAGCGATCGCACTAGATTTTCTTCCTCAAAGCGATCGCCCTGACGATTGGCGGCATCGGTAAAGCCATCCGTGTAGTAGATCACCACATCTCCAGGTTGAAGCTGCACCTTGGCGCTGTGATACTGGGTCTCCATATCCAGACCAATGAGCATCCCCAGCGTATCTAGACGACGAATCGAATTCGTGGCGGCCTGCCAAAGCAACGGCGGATTGTGGGCGGCATTGCTGTAAGCCAGAACTCGCGTTTCAGAATTGTATTCTGAATAAAACAACGTCACAAAGCGATTGGAGTTTTCCAAATCGCTATACATGACATGATTCAAGTGCTGCAAAATGCGATCGGGAGCGTGACGGTTGAGTACTTCCGCTCGCAGCATGCCGCGCAGCATCGTCATAATTAATCCAGCAGGGACACCTTTTCCCATCACGTCCCCAATCGCAATACTCCAGCAATCGGATGTGGGGAAGCCATTTCTAGCCGCTCGAATTTGATCATAGTTAGCCGGAATGAAGTCGTAATAATCGCCCCCGACTCGGTTTGCCGTTTGACACCGGGCTGCTAACTCAATTCCATCTATGACCGGACACTGTCTGGGCAAAAGCTGGTTCTGGATTTCTGCACCGATTTCTAATTCCCGGTCAAGCCGTTCTTTTTTCCGCAGTTCTACCGTAAGCTGATCGTTTTCGATCGCCACTGCCGTTTGATCGGCCACTAGACGCACTAATTTTTGCCGAGTTTCGGTCCAGGTATAGGCGGGGTCACGACTAAAGACGTATAGACGACCTCGCTCAATATTTTTGACGATAATGGCCGTCCCAAAAAGCTGGACATCCGACCCTAAAAAGTGGCTGACGTGGTGATCCAGCGTCTCGGTTGCATTGGTTAGAGGTAGAACCACCTTGCCCGGAGCCGCTGCTGAGGCTGCTGTAATTCGCCGGGTGGCTGCTTCCAAGGCTTGGCGCACATCTTGACAATGGCCGTCCTGGCAGTGGAGCCGCTCTAACCGCATTTGCCCATCTTTGAACAGGACAAGGGCACCCCCATCTGCATCGGTTACACGGCTAGCAATGAGAGGGGTTAGCTCTAAGAATTGGTTTAGATTGTTAAAACTGCGGAGGGCGAAACCAAGGGAACTTAATAAATCCTGAATCTTATTTTGCTCTCGGTGCAGCCGTGACACTAATTCCTTCAAGGCAAAAACAGGCGTCATCTCGTCCGAGGAGGCTTTTCCATCGGGGCGATCGGGTGGAGATGGCTGTCTTGAGATTGGCACAGCGGTCATGAAATCAGGGCATCAAGGAGTATGGGGGCGCAAAAAGGATGCGGAGAGCGATCGTGGATAACGACGGAGGAATGTACCGCTCTGTCCACCAGTTTGAGAAAGCCTAGAGGAAAACAGTTCCAGCAGCCTGCCTAACGCAAGTCAAGAGATCATAACAGGCTATCTGCCCAAAATGACACAGAGTTTGGCTTAAATTCTAGCGGATTGTTTAGAACTCGCAGGTGTGGTTTTCACGAGTTTAGGATTGCGCTGGATACTGCTAGAGATAAAACGCAGTCTGGCACTGGGAAACAGACACAGTGCCTACAAAAAACGTTCGTAATTGGTCACAGCAAGAAGCACACCGTATTGAGAATAAGGCGTTTCCTTCAGT
>JACYMB010000271.1 GCA_015272205.1 Synechococcales cyanobacterium T60_A2020_003
CATCCTGGCATTTTACGCCGCAGAGCGGCGGGGAATCGACCCGCAGGGATTGAAACCGTTAGGTTAGGGCACGGCATCGCTGTGCCCTTCTTTTTGCCGTATCTTGGTAAGATCGTTGGGCTAAGACCCTATTGCAAACTCCATTTACCTGATATGTTCACTGTTGCGCTGCCCAAAGGAGCCCTTCTCAAAGACAGCATTCGGTTACTCCAATCCGTTGGGCTTGATTTTTCTGCGTTTCTATATAGCGCAAACCGCCAATTGGAAATTTGGGACACAGAACATCAAGCGAAAGCTCTACTCGTTCGCAACTACGATGTTCCTGTGTATGTTGAATATGGACAGGCACAACTTGGCATCGTTGGCTATGACATTCTTCGCGAGAAGAAACCCAAGGTAGCCCATCTTGTCGATTTAAAGTTTGGCTATTGTCGAATGTCGATTGCCGTTAAGGAATCCAGTCCCTATCGTTCAGCGTTAGAACTTCCCCCCCACTGCCGTATCGCGTCCAAGTTTGTGCAGTGTGCCCATGACTACTTTCAAGACATTGATTTGCCCGTCGAGATTGTTCCCCTTTATGGATCCGTCGAGCTAGGCCCCATTACAGGGATGTCGGAAGCGATTGTTGATCTCGTTGCCACAGGACGAACGTTAAAAGAAAATAACCTGATAGAAATTGAGCAATTGTTTGATAGCACAGCTCGACTGATTGCCCACCCTACCAGCTACCGTGTAGATTTGGGAAACATGCGCCGCGTGATCGACGATATGCGGTCGGCCATTGCATCTGTTCCCGTGTAATCGAGCAGCACCTCGCTGTTAGGTTCCGAAGTTCGCGATCGCTGCTCCCTGACCAGGGAAACCAGCGTTGCTACTCCCCCTCACCTAACACTGCTGCTGCATGCTTACCCACCGTTGCACTCTGTCATACATAGGCAGAGATACTACTGGAGGCTATCTGGAGCGCAGCCCCGGAAGCCATGCTGAATATTGGCTTCCCCAGTTGAGTAGACGCGAACACACTGCGTTTGGTCAAAAAGGCAAAACAAAATTCCTAGGGTAGCAATCGTAGTAATGATGGCGATCGCTGCTGGAATCAAAACCTCTTGAACTACAGGCGTACAGATGGGCAGAATCTCATCGAGGTGGGGTGAGCGATACTCAGAATTTGCAGGCTTCATAGGGCGATCGCTCACGAACTAGGGGGCAAGACAAATGTACAACCATCCGTGGGATAACAGGGAGGATTCTTGGCAAGAGGACGCTTGATGGTTGCTGTCGATGAAAGAGCTGAGCACGCAAAAATGACCGCACTCGCGGCAGAGAATACAATAATTTTGTGAGTCATAGTTACCTGTAGACGCACAGTTCAGCTTTATTCTGACTGTCGCGCTTGGTGGAAATAAATGGAAATAAATAGTCTGGAGACCCTGCTGGCCTGATTCACGAAACGGACATCATTTGTAGTGTTTAATACTGGCACTTAGCGTTTCTACCGAAGCTTATCTATGAGCCAACCCTATTAAACACGACTTGTAAATGGGCGATGTCCAGCACTACATCAAGTGATAGAGTATCGAACGTTGTTACTTTTTACTCTATTCCTTTTCGGATACTGAGTGTGCCAATACCAACCTTAACAGAGCCACATATTTATTAATACCCAGAGAGGTAAGGGCAATGCTTCGGTGAATTCTCTTTTTTTACACTGCATGCGGTCGTACGATCTACGAAAGATCCGTAGCTTTCCTGATCTGATATGCAGCTCATCCTATGCTATTGACACATGGGCACTGATCAGTTCGGTTGACTCAGCAGAACTGCACCATTGATATTGATAAAGTTTGTAAACTACGAGTAAAAGCTTTAAAAACAAGGTTGCCAATTAGGCTTGTAAAAGTGCAGCTTAGAAGGGTATTGTCTCTGGGGCCATTTACGTTATTGGGAGATTGACTGTGCGTCTGTTAACTACAGTTGCAGGACTACGCTGTGCGTTGGATCGTTTTCGCCTATCATCACCAACGCGGATTGAGCACCAGCGGATTGGATTAGTCCCTACAATGGGCGCACTGCATGAGGGGCATCTAAGCTTAATTCGCCGCGCACGCGCAGAGAATGAAATAGTGGTTGTCAGCATTTTTGTCAATCCTCTCCAGTTTGGCCCCAACGAAGACTTCCAACGATACCCCAGAGTCTTAGAACAGGATCAAAAACTCTGCGCCGCACAAGGGGCAGACATCGTATTTGCACCCTCTGCCGTAGAACTATACCCCTTCACTAAGGTTCCCAACAGCCAAGACCTCACCCACATTGTGCCCCCTCAATCCATGGTGCAGCTTATGTGTGGGCGATCGCGTCCCGGCCATTTTGAAGGGGTTGTTACCGTCGTCGCCAAGCTCTTTAACCTGGTTCAACCCACGTCTGCCTACTTTGGTCAAAAAGATGCCCAGCAACTCGCGATCCTCAAACGCTTAGTTTTGGATTTAAATATCCCTGTGAATCTGGTAGGCTGTCCGATTGTGCGAGAAGAAAACGGATTAGCGTATAGTTCCCGCAATCAGTATTTGACGGCAGAAGAGCGTACCCAAGCCGCAACCCTCTATAAAAGCCTGTGCAAGGCCAAGGAAGCTTTTATGAATGGACATCATTTGCGTGAGACCTTATTGCAGCAGGTACATGACGAATTAGCCACGGTTCCGGCGTTAGATCCCGAATATGTAGAACTGGTAAACCCAGAAACCTTAGAACCGCTGGAAGAAGTCGAAGAAGCTGGATTGCTGGCGATCGCGGTACGGCTAGGGAAAACGCGTCTCATTGATAATATTATTTTGCAAAATCGCAGACCCATCCTAGCCATCGATGGTCCAGCCGGAGCGGGCAAATCCACCGTCGTGCGGCGAGTCGCACGGGAACTAAACTTGCTCTATCTAGACACTGGAGCTATGTATCGCGCCGTAACGTGGTTAGTCCTGCAGTCCGGAATTGCCCTAGATGACGAGCCTGCGATCGCTGAACTCGTCAGTCAATGCGACATTCAACTCGCATCCGGCACCACCGATGGCCATGATCTATCGGCGGCACCTTGCCGAGTCTGGGTCAACCAACAAGAAGTCACTCAAGAGATTCGCAGCCTGGAAGTCACTGAACATGTCTCGGCGATCGCGGCTTTGCCCTCTGTCCGCCAGGAACTCGTCAGCCAACAGCGACACTATGGCCGTAAGGGAGGCATCGTAATGGATGGACGTGATATCGGCACCTACGTCTTTCCCGATGCGGAACTCAAAATATTTTTGACCGCTTCTATTGAAGAGCGCGCCCGTCGCCGCCAGCAAGACCTTCTCCAGCAGGGAACTGAAGTGCCCTTGAAGCATTTAGAGCAAGCGATCTATGAGCGCGATCGTAACGATTCGTCGCGTACCGTCGCTCCACTCCGCAAAGCGGAAGATGCCATTGAAGTACAGACAGATGGACTCACGATCGAAGAGGTCACCTCTCAGATCGTAGCTTTATATCGAGAACGCTTTCAGGAGGTCTAATGCCTCGATACAAATAGCACTCTCATGTTTCGCAATTAGTAATTAATTACATAGTGATATAGATGTGCTGATCGCTTAAAGTCCTTACACAATACTCTAGTCAGCATAAAGATTCCATGAGTGATACTCCACTCTATTGTGCTGTGAGAGAAATTGATTGATACTTTCAGTTGAAGTAGTAGAGAGTCTGAACTTTGCGCCTCAGTTATTGAGTAAGCTCGGAAAGTCGGGAACTCTAAAAGTTAGATGACTACGTTTAGGTAGTGCATGTGAACGTAATGTTAACGTTTGCGATGCAAGTCGAATTGATATCGACTTGCATCAAGCTTCACTTCAACTATATCTCGTAGCATTTTCCGAGGGTATCGATAAGTATGGAGCCCAACCACCTCCAGAATCAGCAATATTTCCTACAATACAGTGAGGAGATCGACTTTCAGAAGTACTGGCTGGTGCTGAAGCGTCGCTGGCTACCAGCGGCAGGAGTTCTCTCGACTGTTGTTGCCATGTCTACACTGTACGCCCTGACTCAGAACCCGTCCTACGAAGCAACGGGAAAGCTTCTCATCCGAACCGATCGCTCCTCGGCGCTAACTGGCGTAGCACCTGGCTCTAATCTAGGGCAGGTAACGACCTTGTACGCTCAAAACAATCCATTAGATACCCAGGCAGAAATTCTAAAGTCCATACCTGTTGTAGCAGAGGCAATTGAGGCTCTCGATTTGAGAGATGACGAAGGCGAACGCGTGAAACCTTCGGATGCTATAAGGGGCTTGGGTGTCAAATCTGTTCCGGGCACAGATGTACTCCAGGTCTCCTATGAGTCGACAGATCCAGATCTGGCAGCAGCAGTTGTAAATGCTGTAATGGAATCCTATATTCACAAGAACATAGCCAATAATCGAGCCGAAACGATCGCCGCGCGAAAATTCATTCAGCAACAGCTACCGATTGCAGAAGATGCGGTGAATGATGCGGAAATTGCCTTACGAAACTTTAAGGAATCGAATCAAATCGTGGCTTTGGATCAAGAGGCGACGAGTATTGTTACAACCATAGCAAACTTGGAGAATCAAATTGCCCAAACTCAAGCGAATTTAGTCAGTGCAACAGCCCAATCCCTGGAATTACGTCGGCAGGTGGGCATGAATCCAGAGCAAGCTGTGAATCTTAGTCGCCTTAAACA
>JACYMB010000272.1 GCA_015272205.1 Synechococcales cyanobacterium T60_A2020_003
TCATCCCGACGCTGACCTTTCAGGTACATCGCGGGGCTTCCCGTCTAAAAGCTAACTTTACGTAAAACTACTTAAATTAAGTATGTGTACGTAAGTTTATGCAAGCAGGTAGTATATCTATGTTAGTACATTTCGTCAATAATGGCGAAACTCAGGTGAAATTCAGAGTTTTTTCCTCCCTTACCCAGCCTTTCACCATGATAGATCATCTTACTTCAGTAACAATATAGTTTTGGGAGTCTCTGGCTGGAGATGTGAATGCAGTCCCTACCAAGCTGCATCCATCGGGTCATAGCCAAGGTTGCCAATCTTTGGGACTATGGGAGGGCACGATTGCCCGTTCTGTTCCACCATGCTGGTGAATTTATCGTTTCTGATCTCGAAGCCGACTGGCCTTACGGTGTACGCCCAGAATTTGTTGCCGCATTTAGCAAATCTCGAACCTATAGTGCTGAGCAGCCGAGCGATGGAGGGATTTGACTGTCACCCCATTCCAGTAGAGCTCACCGCCGAACATGGAACTAGGGGGCATCTATCCCGCTTGATCTGGACACAGTGGCGGTTGCCGAAGCTATACCGTCAGCTTCATCAAAACCTCCTGTTTTCACCGATCCCCGAAGCCCCGATCGCCTCTCGGTGTCGCTACGTGATCACGGTTCATGACTTAATTCCGCTCCGGTTTCCCCACCGACGATCGCCCCTCACCCTGTATTTTCGCCATTGGGTGCCCTTGGTGGTGCGGCAGGCCGAGCATGTGATTTGTAATTCCGAGGCAACGGCAGCGGATGTTCACCAGTTTTTTGACGTTCCCTGTGATCGGATTACGGCGATCCCCCTGGCCTACGATCGCGAGCATTTCCAATATTTAGACCTGCCAGAACAGCCCTACTTCCTCTATATTGGTCGTCCTGATCCCCACAAAAATCTTGCCCGTCTGATTGCAGCCTTTGCCCAGATTGCAAAACACACGGATACCGAACTCCGGATCGTTGGCTCGACTGATCCGCGCTACACGCCGGAATTAGAACTCCTAGCGACCGAACGGGGCGTGGGCGATCGCGTCAAATTCCTAAGCTATGTGCCCTATGCCGAATTGCCAACCCTGCTGAATCAGGCGATCGCCCTGGTGTTTCCCAGTCTGTGGGAGGGGTTTGGGCTTCCGGTTTTAGAAGCGATGGCCTGTGGAACCCCCGTGATCACCTCAAACCTGGCGTCGTTGCCGGAGGTGGCGGGCGATGCGGCGATTTTGGTCGATCCGACAAGTGAGGCAGCGTTGGCAGCGGCAATGCAAAATCTCGCGCAGGATTCCCCGTTGCGATCGCAGCTTCGGACAGCCGGATTACACCGTGCCCAGCAGTTTTCCTGGGAACGCACCGGACAGGAAACGGCAGACCTGTTGGCGCAGTTTGCGTAGGTTGAGAGGCAGTCGTACATGGACTCATCCTCATTTCTTAGATTCCGGCTCCAGATCCAAGGCTGGAATCGCTGATGGTACAACGCATCATGACCTCAAAACTGAACCCTCAAAACTCAAAACTGATATCACGCGGGGTGATAGTAAAAGGCGACGCCCAGCACAATGTAGGTGGCGAGAAGAAGCGACCCATCCAGCCAATTCGATCGTCCGTTGAAGCTGATCAGATTGGTGACCGTGATGGCGATCGCCAATGCTACGACCTCAAAGGGATTGAAATTCAAGTCAATCGGTTGTCCCAGAGACAGTCCCACCAACACCAGCACCGGAGCCATAAACAGCGCAATCAGCAAACTATCGCCCATAGCGGTGGCCACGGTGAGATCCATCTGATTCTTCACAGCCAGTCGCCCCACCGTGACCACTCCGGCAATGTCTCCAATTAGCGGCAGAAAAATGACGCCTGTAAACAGGGGCGTGAGGCCAAAGCGTTCGGTCACGGTTTCAACAACGTCTACAAACATCTCGGACTCGATCGCCACTAGCACCGTCGCCACCAGCAAAATCGTAATCCACATCGCTAAAGATGGGGTTTCCTCCGGTTCCTCAGGGCGATCGATGGCAAGGCCGACATCGTACAGGTAGCTGTGGGTCTTGAGGGAAAAAACCAGGGTTAAGCCATACACCACGATTAAAACGCCCGCCACCACGACGGAAAGGTTGCGGATGGCAATGGGATCGACCACGTTAGAGGTGTAAATGACCAGCGTTGGCAGGGCGATCGCTGAAATGGCAATCGTCATGGATGAACCGTTGACCCGCGCCAAGATCGGCTGGAATTCTTGCTCCTTGTAGCGCAGTCCGCCGATCAGCATCGCCAGTCCTAAAAACAGGAGCAGATCGCTGAGAATACTGCCTGTAATGCTGGCTTTTACAATGTCGATGAGTCCGGCTCGCAAGGCGGTTAGCGCCACAATGAGCTGGGTGGCATTCCCAAACACCGCATTCATGACGCCCCCTACCGATGGCCCGGTGACGATCGCCACTTTTTCGGTTGCCATGCTGACCCAAATGGATAGCCCCAAAATGGCGATCGCTGATGTGAGGCACAGGGCTAACGCGCCCCAATGTCCGATCGCGGCGGCAAGGGACAGGGGAATAAACCCCAGCAAAAGGAGCGGCGCAGAATATCTGATCATCCACCGCATGAACGGGCGATCGCTCTTGTGGTTAGGGTTGGATAGGGTCACACGATTTCTCCGCGCTTTAGTTAATAAACGGGTTCGTACAGGTTGCCAGAGTTGTGTTGCTATCCCAGCTTTGAATTTTAAGTTTTAAGTTTTGAATTGAGGAAATCGAGCGTTGGCTTGGCTGCTAGGCACGTCATTCTGCGATCAATGCCTCTAGGGATTGCAACGCGGTTTCAAGCTGATCGATCAGCTGATGAATGCCAGGAGCATCACCAGGATCGGCACTTTCGAGCTGTTGGGCGATCGCCGCTAAACTGGTAACGCCCATATTGGCCGCTGCGCCTTTAATGTAGTGGGTCAGTTCCTGAAACTGAGCAAAATTATTTTGGGACATCACTTGGCGAAGCTCTGCAACTCGTCCGCGTGTATCTTGGGCAAGCAGCGTCAGCAATTCAATTTCAAAGTCTAGATCGCGATCGGAAAGAGTGTGGAGATGATCCCAATCAATCTTGAGGTCTTGGTTAGAAGACGACAATGGATTACGAAATGAACACAAAGTAGCACCATCCCTAGCGTTCTGAGCCAAAATAATTAATCGACTATCCAATCCAACACAACCTGCTAATCAAGACGTCATGCTGTTGACTAATCGAGTGAGAGGAATCCCTATATATCGCCTTTCCTTGACAATCGCAGTCGGCTAGAGCTGCCGCCGCTATGAACCGGAAAGATAGGAATCGGAGCATGAAGACGCCGAAGCTTGGATCGTGTTCGCTTGTCCGGTGGGCAATAAACCGACAATGTGCGGAACCGGACGGGGTTCGTAACCTACCAGCGATTCCCCTTGGTAAGCCAGAGAAGTGCTAGCTCCTGAATCGAGCATGACCGCATCTTGCAGCCCAAGGCTAGCGAGAATTTCACCCAGATGAACAGAATCGACGAAATCGTGGCTGACCCCGATCGCAGGTTGTCCGTTCTGGTTAATGCCCCAAAACGCCCGGTGGCGCACTGCATCAAAGTCAAACAAGCTGCCAAAACTTTCTGCAGGTTGGGGCTGCCCCCCTTTGACCAACCAAGCAGCAGCCACAAATGTATCCGTCACATCCGGCATTTCGGCCTGCACCCCTTCCAGGGAGTTGTGCTTTTCAGGGTCAAACGGAATGTACCGCACATCGGTTGGGCTGATCATTACCAGGGGACGCCCCTTGAGGAAGGGCACATCGTTGCGATCGCCCGGAATAAAGGTGCCCTCATTACTGCCCATCACCGGGCCAATCATCTGATTTGAGTCCAAAAACTCTAAGGAGAAGAATCCGCCATCTACCGCCGCTTCAATGCCCGTTCCCTGCATAATCTCCGGGACTTGGTAGCGGCTATCGGCGTGGATAGTGGTGGGTTGCCCCCCCGTGATCACCGTGATGGGAATGCCGTCTACCTCCGTTCGATTCACCGTAATCGGGGCGGAAAAATCAAAGGTGCTGCCCCACGGACGAATGGCGGGGCCGCCCCAGGCATTGGCGATCGCCTCTTCAATCTGCGACTGACCAATCCGCTCAATGGAAAACAAATCGTCCGACTCCCCGGCCAACAGGTTCTGAGTATCGTCCATCGTCAGAGCGGCTAGATATCCTGCCTTTTGAACTGCGGCAGCCACCCGCTCGTCATACTTCCCTTCGGGATAGACAAAATACTGGATGGGAATGCCTAACCGTTCCTCAAGCTCCTGTTTGGACGCTTCCGCCTCTTTCTTCAGTTCGACATCATCCACCTCGCGGAGGTCGGGAGGATGCATAATGCCGTGGGAGGCGATCGTGATCAGGGGATCGGCTACCATCTCCTGCAATTGCTCCCAGGTCACACCGGGTCGGCCATAGTCCCGACTGACTTTGTAGGTATAGATCGAAAAAAGTCCGGGATAGCCATACTGCTTCAGCAGCGGAAAAACGTACTGATAATGCCCCAAGTAGCCATCATCAAAGGTCAACATCACTGGCTTTTCAGGCAGGGGAACGCCCGTTCGCAGGTGATGAACCAACTGATCCATGCTGATGGGCGTTAACCCGTTTTCCTGAATCAATTGAAGATGGGCTTCAAATTCCTCAGGCGTAACATCAAAAAAGACTTCCTTCTCCGCAATGATGTCGTGATACATCAAAATGGGCACCCGTGCAGCCCGCGCCCGCTCGTTGATTTCCGGCATGGGACTGGCATTAAACTGGGCAACCAGCGTGGGGGCAAGGCTGTGGAGCAGTGAAGAGACTGGCGTTTGGGGTTGCTCAATCCAGGTGGCGGCCTGCTCGACGCTAGATTGTAAGGCCAATAGGGAGACCTGAGCGCTAGGCGGATCGGGGCAGGGAATGCCCTGTTCGTCTCCGGATTCTGCACCGTCTAGATCATGATTCCACGGTTGGTATAGCTCTCCAGGAGCCGGAGTGCTAGAGCCGGGGTCGCCATAGGGTGGGGAGGACGACCAATCCTGAGCCTGAACCGACGTTTGATGGAGTTGAACGGTCAGCAACGCCGTCATCAGCGCAAGGCAGAATAAGCCTAACTGAAGGCGATCGCGCCGCCAAGGACGTAACTTTAGCCGACGCAAACCGGAGAATAACGAGCGAAGAAAGGGCAGCATCGAGGTATAAAGAACAGAATTTATCATCAAGCATGAATAAGCCTTAAGACAAACGGGAGAACGTTTCCCGTGTATAGGCAGAGGGCGATCGCCCCTAGCGTATCCTAAGATACGGGTCTGCACGTTTGCCCCAAACGCTCCTTAGCTTACCCTAAGAGACTGGTTCCAGTGCAAAAAAGGTTTCAAAAATTTTCTCCCCAGCTACATTCAGCCGCGATTGCAAATTATCTAGAAACTCATGGAGTCCGGCCTGCCCAATTTCTTCCATGGTTAGGTAATTCAATTCTGAGCGCAGTTTGCCCAGGGTTTTCTCCGCTGGATTGCGCCATGCTATAGACGCGCCACCCGCCACTTCGTACAGACACGACTCCGCCTGGGTTAGACAAAAGAGAATTGAACGAGGAAATTCGCGATCAAGGACCAAAAATTCCGCCACGCTCTGGGGGGTGATGCGGTGCTGACGTTTGCGGTACATCTCGTAGGCACTAGCGGACTTGAGCAACGCAATCCACTGAAGTTCATCTAGGGTTGTGCCGACATAGTTCACCGATGGCAGCAGGATGTAGTACTTCACATCTAGAATCCGGGCGGTCTTATCGGCTCGTTCCAGCAACCGACCAATTTGCCCAAAGTGCCAGCCCTCATTGTGGGACATGGTGGCATCCATGACTCCAGCAAACAGGTGACTGTGCATCTTCACTTCTGCGAAGAATTGCGTCAAGCCTGACAGCATGGGGGTGGTTGAGGCGTCGTTGACTTTGAGATAAAAGTCGTTGATCTGCTCCCACATTTCCGAGGAAATAGTTTCCCGTACCGATCGCGCATTTTCCCGCGCCGATCGCAGGCAGGAAATGATGGAGTTGGGATACTCCGTGTCAAATGTCAAAAACTGGATGACGTTGTCGGGTGTCGCGTTGCCATAGCGCTCTGCAAACAGTTCGTGATCGCCGCTAGTCCAGATGAGCGGTTGCCATTGCTGCTCGATACCCACCGGAAGATCTAGCAGCAAATTGAGATTCACATCGATAAACCGCGCTACGTTTTCAGCGCGCTCAACGTAACGGGTCATCCAGTAAATTGAATCAGCAACACGACTTAGCATATCCGCCTGAACTCCTCTACTTCTTCACCTGGGGTTCTGATTCCTAAGTTGCCAGCACCCAGGTATCCTTACTGCCGCCACCCTGGGATGAGTTGACGACGAGGGATCCCCGCTTCAGGGCTACACGCGTGAGGCCACCGGGGTTCACGTAAATGTCTTCGCCGTAGAGAATGTAGGGACGTAAGTCGACGTGACAACCTTCCACGCTATCGGCAAGGAGGGTGGGGACACGGGAGAGGCACAGGGTCGGCTGGGCAATGTACTTGCGAGGATTGGCTTTGATCCGCTCGGCGAAGTCGGCTTGCTCTGTTTTGGTGGAGTGGGGGCCCACCAGCATTCCGTACCCCCCGGCCTCGTCGGCAGACTTCACCACCAGCTTGTCGAGATTGGCGAGGACATGGTTTTGCTGTTCCGGTTCCCAGCAGAGATAGGTCGGCACGTTCGATAAAATCTGCTTTTCGCCCAGATAGTACTGAATCATTTGGGGGACGTAGGCGTAGATCACCTTGTCATCGGCGACTCCGGTTCCGAGGGCGTTGGCGATCGCCACTCGGCCTTGACGGTAGACGTCGGTTAGCCCTGGAACCCCCAACATCGAATCGGGACGGAACGCCAGCGGATCGATAAAGCTGTCATCAATGCGGCGATACACCACATCAACCCGCTGCAATCCGCGCGTCGTTTTCATTTGGAGGAAGCCATCGGCAACCACCAAGTCGCGCCCTTCGACCAATTCGACACCCATCTGCTGCGCTAGGAAGGAATGCTCGAAGTAGGCAGAGTTGTAAATTCCGGGCGTCAGCACGACTACCGTGGGATCGGGTAATCCGTTAGGAGCTAGGTTCAGCAGCGTTTCCAACAGCCGACTGGCGTAGTCATCTACAGGTTGGATGGGCATGGTGCTGAAGATTTGGGGGAAGGTACTCTTCATCACCCGTCGATTTTCCAGGACATAGGAAACTCCAGACGGACAGCGCAGGTTGTCTTCGAGGACGTACCATTTTCCATCGCGATCGCGCACCAGATCGGTTCCGGTGATGTGACACCAGATGTTTTTCGGTGGCTTTAGCTCCATGCACGGTTTCAGAAAGCCCGTCGCGGAGTAAATTAATTCGGCCGGAATGATGCCATCTTTAAGAATTTTCTGTTCACCGTAGATGTCGGAGAGGAACAGATTCAACGTTTCAATGCGTTGCTTCAGGCCACGCTCTAGCCACTGCCATTCCGCCGCCGAAACAATGCGGGGAATAATGTCGAAAGGGAGAATCCGCTCCGTGCCCTGATTATCGCTGTAAACGTTGAAGGTTACGCCCAGCTTGAATAACGCACTTTGCGCGGCCTGTTGGCGCTGTTGCAGGTCTTTCATGGAAAGCGACTTAATCCGCTCGATCAGCTGGGTGGCTTCTGGCCGAGGGTTTCCCTGCTCATCAAAAAGCTCGTCGTAAAAGTCTCCGGGATCGTATTGTTCGATATGCACGGTTTAGGAATGTGCTTGCAATGGGTTCAACAAAATTCAGATTGCCTCTCTGCCTTAGGCTAGCTCAAGCTAGGTTTGACCTTTGGTGATATAGATCTTGGAAGGGGTTAGAACGGATAGCTGTAGCTGGTGATACGAAATGCCCTAGTGACAATCGACTTTGGGGCGATCGCCCTTCAAGATGTCCAGATCTTTTTTAGATGAATTACCCGACACCGTACCAGATTCGCTACGCTAGAAAAAGTCTAAAAACCTAAAGACAAACCGAAGATTCGCTAGTTCAGCCTACAAATATAGATTCCTGCCATGACGGTACGCCACAAGCTAGAACGCCTTCAGTCCTTTTTTGCCGATCTTGATCGTGCTTTGGTTGCCTATTCCGGTGGCATTGACAGTACGCTGGTTGCCAAGGTTGCCTATGACCAGTTGGGCGATCGCGCCTTGGCAATCACGGCAGAGTCGCCCTCCTTGCTCCCGGAAGATCTGGAAGACGCCCGCATTCAGGCCGCCACGATCGGGATTCGTCATGAGGTGGTGCAAACCCACGAGATGCAAAATCCTAACTACACGAGTAATCCGGTCAATCGCTGCTACTTTTGCAAAAGCGAACTCCACGATACGCTGAGGCCTCTAGCCCTAGAACGCGGCTATCCCTACGTGCTGGATGGCATTAATGCCGATGACCTGAGCGATTACCGACCGGGCATCCAGGCCTCCAAGGAACGAGGGGCGCGATCGCCCTTGGCGGAAGTGGGCATTACCAAGGCAGAGGTGCGCGAGATTTCTAAGATCCTCGGTTTGCCCTGGTGGGATAAACCTGCTCAACCCTGCCTCAGTTCCCGCTTTCCCTATGGTGAAGAAATTACGGTGGCCAAGCTTCAACGCGTCGGACGGGCGGAGCGATATCTGCGCGGCATGGGCTTGAAAAATCTGCGGGTGCGATCTGAGGGGGACACGGCTCGGATTGAGCTACCGCCAGAGCAGATTAAGGAGTTTGTGCTGACAACAGATTTGCCAACGCTGGTGGCGGAACTGCAATCCTACGGATTCCTATTTGTGACGCTGGATTTGGAAGGATTCCGCAGTGGTAAGCTCAATCAAATTTTGGCGTTTGCGGGAGCGTCGCAACCCGTTTCGCAGTGAACTTCTAGGCAGGAATTGTTTTGGAGAGAGGGCGATCGCACGGTGATGAGCAAAAGAGGCGACGCTTGCTCAAGCTTACAAGTCTGGTGCGTTCCTAGAAATTGATCGGCGGAGTAGTTGGAGGCATCTTAAGGGATGCCCCCTACGATGAGGGCGATCGCACTCGTGGGAACACCGATCGCCCTTCATCTTGCACCCCACCAACTACCTCCTGGAACTTTGAACTAAGTGCGATCGCCCGTCTATACTTACCCTCCACAGAGACCTCCTGGGACGCTTCGGGAAAACAGATATCAGCTCAACACCGAGTGCAATATCTATCTTTGTGCGGGAGCATGATAACGATTGAGATGAGCCGCCGCAGATAACCTCTAATTCTCACAGATAACCTCTCGACGGTCGGCTCCATCGATTTGTTATGCCGCGATCGCTACTCAGTTTACAAAGGCAAGTACAGGACAATGCCTTTCCACTCATCTTGTTCACTACAATCATTCAGTAGTAGCAATTCATCGATTACCTGTCTGACTGGCATCCGATCATTGATCACAAATAAACCCGACATTTGCTGTCCTTTAGATAATCGCTCATAAGCAAAGTCTGGCATTGTTGCACGATCGTGAGTTAACAGAATGCGCCCATTGCTTGCTGCCCAATCTAGAATTGCTGGGTCATCCACTTTTCGCAACCCAACATCCTGAACACGTAATAAGTCAAGATCCGGTTTGCGAAGAAACAATCCTCGCACAATGTCGCCATTAAAATTTTCATCACTCAGCAGCCTCAGCATAATAAGGCTTAGGGAGTTTGCTGTGCTAAAAGCCTGGATCGAATCAGGCTCAGGTCAGGCTGAATTTCTGAAAAACGTTGACGAACGGATTCTGCTAGCTGTTCGCGCTCGTTCAGATAGGATTCTACTTCTTGCTGATGCCGAAGATAATAACCAATCGTGATGTAAACGTCAGATAGAGAAAGCGTTGAATATCTTTGCACAATGGTTTCTGGAGAAGCACCATCTTGGAATGCTCGGATCACCAGTTCTAGCAAAACCCTTGAACCACCAATCCGAATTGCTCCTGTTTCATCTTCCCTAAGGGGTGGGGATTCGCATTCCAAAACAAGACTCACAATTCAGTCTCCATACTATGGCTATTAGAGCAGGCTTCAAGCTAAAAGCATTGCTCTAATTATACCTACTGATCCTGTGTCTTTCCCAGAATAATCTTTGAAGAGTCAAATTTTGTAACAGTTGTAAGCAACTGATCGCTACTCTGCAATAGCTCATCCCATCCAGTTGAGTTAATGTGCTCCAAATGTTCCATTCGTAACTGGTGTTGGTCAAACACCCAATATTTGATGCTTGGAATAAGATACCGAATAAAAGCCATCCACTCTGCGTAGTTAATTGCTAAGGGATTGCCCTGCCTCAATGCAATTTTGCCAGCATTCCCTAACGTTGCAATACCATGAGCCATGAGTAGCATTGTTCGGTACTTTGGATGAGAGGCGAGATCAAATTTCGTTTCCCCATATTCAGAATAATGTCTCAACATAATATATGCACGAAGAGCAATTTCGATAACCGCAGGTGTAATTCCAGAAACTAGAAAATGCCTGAAATCGTATCCATTTAAATACATCCATCGAGCAATCTCTCCAACTGTGCGCCCCTTCTCTCCAAAGCTACCAATATTAATCCCCTGAATTAACGTCATGAAGGGTGCTGGTAAACCCATGGGTGTAGCCACGTCAGAAATCAGGTGTCCAAGTTGGCGAAGGATTGCTTCAATGAGTCCCACAGGTTCAAGATTAGACCAAACGGTTCCTTGCATCCATGTATGGGTATGGGTCAGATTATCGTAGGAGAAACCACTAATCGTTCCTCGCATAATATCTAAAACACCAAAAACAAAGCCGAGAACTGGATCATGTCCCAAAGATTGAAAGCGATGTAATTTAGGACACATGCCAGCAATACGTTCAACTCCACCTGCACCTGCGTAGCTCATTGAGTCATAAGGAACCTTACAGGTCTCAGAAAGATGTTCTGCCCACTGAGCAAACCAATCGTTCGACTTTGTGGTGTCATATCGCTTAAGCCACTCAGTTATGGGGCTACCTGCTTGTATGGGGCTACCTGCTTGACCAGCATATTCACCTGTTGTCAAAGTTTGGGGAATTCTAACTAAGAGAAAGTCAGTTAAGGATGCAAGAATTCCACTGGCTCCAACAAAAATATAGTCCCATTTATCCCACTTATATTGAGCATCATAGGATTCTACCTGAAGCGTTTTGAGATCTGCTTCTGATAAAAAAGCTTCATAGGGAGCTATCGGATCAGCTCCCTGAGATAGCACATAGGTTTGGCATTGCCTTACAAAGCTATCCCAATCCTTAAACCCGATTTTGGTTAGTTCTTGAAAAACAGATTGCTGGCGATTTTCATAGAGACTTAAAATTTGGTTTGGATCGAAATCACCAAAGTCTTCTTCTTCAATCCAATCCTGATCAGCCTCAAGCTCATCCATTAAAGCTTCAAGTTCTCTAAGTTGATGTGTTGTTTCGCTAACACTAGAGAGCCTTTGGGCAGCTCCTGTCAAACTAATATCTATTTCAGAAACTCCTAATTCAAGTTCTCGGAGAACACGATTTTGGGCTTGCAAAGCAATACCAAGCTCCAGAATATATTTGTCAGAAAGCATCTTAGGTCACTCCAAAAGCTTGCTTCCGCTTGGCAATTAATTGCTGCATAGCCTTCAGTCGCTCAGTCAATATTCTGATTGCTTCACGATTTGCTGCTGCATCAGAAGCACTAGCCTCAAGGTTAATCGCTTTTTCTTGAAGACCTGCAATTTGCTCTACTAACTGATTAATAGCTCCTTGCATGTTTTTAATCACTAGCTGCGCTTTGCGTTCTTTTTCAGCTTGTAACTGTGCCTTCTTGGATTCGTCTCCTGTATCAAGTAGGGCATTAACACCCATAAAAATGCCAGTACCTAAAAGAATAGCAACGCCAATACCAGGAATCATCCCTCCAATACCGATTAGTGCTCCAAGACCAGCTAACCCAGATGTAATTCCTGCTGCACTCAATCCAATAACTGAACCAGAAAACCAGACAGCCGCCAAGGGAACCCCTACAGCAGAAAGACCTGCCACCGCTGTTTTCATAGCATCAGCCGCATAGTTATCATCTAATCCACGCACCCGAATTTGTCGAACTTCCTGAATAAATTTCTTAATTGCGTCTAATTGTTCATTTGAGATCTTTAGTTCGCGCTGTGCCAAAACAATCGCTTCTTCTTCATTTGCACCTAGCTCATCATTTGCCCAGGCAGTATCGACTAGATTGATCATGAGACCGTAGCGTAACTGTTCATCTGCCGCTTCCAAGGATCTTAAACACGCCCACAACGAAGGAGGTTCAATGATATACGACTGTACTTGTCTTTTCGCAGATTCAGTCATCCCCTCCAAATCCATCATGCCGAAAATCAATTCAACTTCTTCTTTGTCAATGGAATTGTCTGCAAATGCGATCGCGAAGAGCGCACCATAGAAGGCAAGACGATCGCTCTCAGGCACTTTAGCAAGATCGAGTGTTTCATTCATTACAACATATCCTCTACTACAGATAATCTTGGTTCTTGGAATGAACTACCCCGCCGCAAGCGGACGGGGTATCAGAATCAAAAAAGAGCAAGT
>JACYMB010000273.1 GCA_015272205.1 Synechococcales cyanobacterium T60_A2020_003
AACTTGCTCTTTTTTGATTCTGATACCCCGTCCGCTTGCGGCGGGGTAGTTCATTGGTAGGTAGCTGATCAGGGGTGAGATCAGCGGTGAAATCAATGGCTCCAGCTTCCAGTTGGGCCAGCCGCGCCGCTGGGTCATCTACAAACTGAACCACCACCTGATCCGATTTGGGTAAGCCCTCTTTCCAATAATCGGGATTCTTTTCCAGAATGATGCGATCGCCCGATCGCCACTCGGTGACAATAAATGGTCCGGTACCTACCGCTAAGCGTGCCGTAATCCGCTCCTTTTGCTTTAATCGCATCGGGACTAGCAATGCCAAAGTATCCAGAGGCGATCGCCGCAGGAAAGGCAGCAAAGGGTTGTTTCAGCTTGAAGCTAACGGTTGTATCGTCTACGGCCGTGACCTCTTGCAGCAACGACTCCTCTGAGCCTTTGTATCCGCCGAACAGATCCGACCAAATTTCATACAGCTTGCCCGCATCGCGATATCCAAACTCAAACTCTGGATCCCACCAGCGGTTCACGTTGAACACCACGGCCTCTGCGTTGAAGTCTGTACCATCGTGAAACTTCACATCATCGCGTAGCTTAAATGTCCATGTCAGTCCGTCATCGGAAACTGTCCACTCGGTGGCAAGGCTCGGTTCAATATCCGTGGTTCCAGGAACAAAATCAAGGAGGCGATTATAAATTTGCTCGTGGAGAATAATTGAGTTGCCGTCCGTGATATTACCAGACTCCAGGCTCACGGGTTGACCACCTGATCCGTATACCAGCGCTCCGATTGGGGCGGCTGCACTGGGTGAGGCCGTAGGGTCAGTTGCATTTTGAGAGTCGCCGCCGCAATTGGTGAGGGCGATCGCCAACCCACACGCAACCAATGCTAAAATCACGACTCGAAATCGTCGCCAGAACTTCATTACTCATCCTCTCAACAGTGGTCATCACATGTTCGTCATAGAAGGAGGGGGCAGCCTTCTTCATCACAACGGTTGGATCACAAAATCAATTGTTTTAGTAGATTAATCTCAAATCCAATGCCAGCACTATTAAAAATGAACTAAGTTAGCAGAGCTTGACGATATGAAACATGCAGGGAAACACGTAAAGATTGCTTGACGTTCAGTGTGAAGTTGCCATGAAGTATTTTTCGATACACACTGTCAAGTGCTGAAATTTACAGAGAAAGAACGCAACTCAGACGCGATAGCAATGAGAAGACTCAGTGAAGATACGGTGCCACTCCATCGCAATCCAAAATTCTCATGCTAGGCTTTAACAGAATCTTAGATCTAGGGATCTACCGATATGAAAAAGTTATACGGTGAGGTAGTGTCTTTACGTTGCTCCGATGTCGGCTCTGAGGATAAATGATGCGAGTTGAGCGCTGACAAAGAGCTTTATTCATGCCGAGCTATTTTACGCTAATGAACTAATAAACGTTAATTATTTACATACATGGGGCGTCCTCATGGTTGAACGTAATCTCCACAACATATCGCAAGGGGGGTTACCCCAATGCATCGTGACAGGTTCTGCGGAAGCACTATCTCATCTAAAAGGTCTGACTGATAAGGAATTGAATGCTTTAGAGCGTTGGTGTGCGAATCTGCCCATTGATAGCGATGTTCGGAATCGCCTCTCTAACGCCATCGATCAGGTATCGAGCTTACGGATCAAGGGTTAGGTGGCGATCGCAGCAGGTTAACTTGCCCGAACTCCTACTTCACTTTCAATTTTGGTAATTGGTCACAGCAAGAAGCACACCGTATTGAGAATAAGGCGTTTCCTT
>JACYMB010000274.1 GCA_015272205.1 Synechococcales cyanobacterium T60_A2020_003
TTCAGTCTATCGTTGCGGCCTCTGATGATCCGCTGCCCCAACTCCTGAGCCAACTGGGAAACGTGCGCCAACTGATCAACGCTGGATTACTGGTTCTCTACTTTGAAGATGCACCTGCCCAGTTTCGTCCCACGAGAAACGCGATCGCCCAGGCGGCTCAACTGCACATGGAATCCCTCTTACCCAATATGGTTCGGCGTCAGATGGTGCCGTCTACCCGTCCCCTTAAAATTGGCTATTTGGCCAGTACCCTCTACCGTCATTCCGTTGGTTGGCTATCCCGCTGGCTCTTCAAATATCACAATCGCGATCGCGTTGAAGTCCATCTCTATTCCACCACTCCCGCCTCCGATTTTGTGCAACAGGCTCTACGGGCGGAGTATGGCGATCGCTTCCATGATGTGCCTGCCAATATCGGGGCGATCGCAAACCAGATTGCCGATGATGAAATCGATATTTTGGTCGAACTGGATAGCCTAACCAGCCTCGGCAACTGTTCGGTCGTGACCCTTAAACCTGCCCCCATCCAGGTGAGTTGGTTAGGATTTGATGCGTCTGGCATTCCGGCGATCGATTACTACATTGCCGATTCCTACGTACTACCAGATGATGCCGATTCGTACTATCACGAAAAAATTTGGCGACTCCCCCAGACCTATATCGCTGTCGATGGTTTTGAAGTCTACACACCCACGCTGCGCCGTCAAGATTTAGCCATTCCTGATGATGCGATCGTCTATCTCAGTTCCCAAGCTGGGTTAAAACGGAATTCGCACCATACCCGCACTCAGCTCCACATTCTCAACGAGGTTCCCAACAGCTATTTCTTGATCAAAAGCTTTAGCGCCAATCCCGAAGCCTTATCCTCGTTTTTCTACCAGCTTGCGGACGAGGTTGGTGTCGCTTCAGATAGACTCCGGTTTTTGCCCGATTTCCCCTCAGAGTTCACCTACCGCGCCAACCTTCAACTCGCAGACGTGGTGTTAGACACCTATCCCTACAACGGCGCAACTACCACCCTCGAAGCTTTATGGATGGGACTGCCCATCGTCACCCGCGTCGGCGAACAATTTGCCGCCCGCAACAGCTACACGATGATGATGAATGCTGGAATCACTGAAGGGATTGCCTGGAGTGATGAGGAGTACGTGGAGTGGGGGATTCGGATGGGACAGGATGAAAACTTACGTCGAGATGTGTATTGGAAACTGCGGAAATCTCGTCACACCGCTCCCCTTTGGAATGCCAAACAATTTGCCCGAGAGATGGAAGCCGCCTATGAGCAAATGTGGCGGAATATCTAGGCATAGAGCCCATCGACAAGTAACTGCATAAAAAAGACTCTGGAATATTCCAGAGCCTATGAGAGCGTATTTGATGCTAGTCCTGGATGCTCAAAATCCAGTCAGTTTGTAGGAGATTGAGGGATAACCCTCCCTCAGAGGGATTCGCTACGACCCTAAGCGTCGGGTAGCAAACGGCTGTTGTAGGCATCCATCCGACCGAAACCGGGAGTGCGCGTTGCGTAGTTGGTTTCAGTACCCGTTACGGTGACGGCGATCGCCTCAAAAGACTCAGAGCGCCAATTGCGGGCGTGGATAGGCTTGGTTTGCTCGCCTCGGAAATAGGCTTGGGTGCCAATTACAGCAGCAGCAACCCAACCGACGATAAACAGAGAAATTAGAACAGTCATAACCATGGAATGTACCTCTTTAAATCAGTGGTAGCGAGAATTCAAACCCTTACGCCAGTAAGCCAAGCTTTTTACCGTTGTCACGAGCCAAACGAATCAAGTTCTGTCGCTGGGTGCGGTCAACTCCGAAGCGGTTGCAGACGTTGGTGATCACTTGCGAATGAAGGGCGATCGCTTTGCCGCGTAGCTTCAGAAACTTCGGATCTCCCATTTGGCGACGAACTAAAACAACGATAGGCGCGAACATGGTTGCTTCTCTCTTTTCGTTCAGAATGTTTTGTATCGTTATGTAAACTAATGTAACTAATTTGTTACAAAATGTCAACTGATCTTGCAAATTTTTTTGAGATATGCTTTTTAATGTCTGAAAGCCGCCACCTGTATGGTTTTGGATTTTGCGGGTGGGGACGAGGCGGATTTGGTGGCTGTTTTAATACCAGTTTTGGGTTGACGGTGTGCTGCAACATCAGGAATTTCAGCGACAAAGCGCTGAAATTTAAGACCATTGATATGAGTGAGAGGCCTACGAAAGAATCAAACGTGCTCGAATTTTTAAGGACTAGTCTCGGTCATTCCCCGTCGGCGTTAGGATAAATCTGTCGTCCATGCCTCGACAAGGCTAAAACCGAGGCGTATGGTCAAGGAATTTGAATGAGGATTCACTGTGCAGGATATTCGGACACGAGCAGCAACCCTAAAGCAAGAGTTGTTAGATTTTGTACTCGATGCGGAAGATGATGGGGCGATCGCCCTGGAGCAGTTCAGCGCGGCGCAATTGGTCAAGCAGAACTATCCCGATATGAATCGCCAAACCTTTGTGGTGGATCGCTTTCTGGTGGAAGGGAGGGTAGGCGATGACAGCCCCATCGATTGCTTTATCCAAGCCCATGCAGATTTGTCTGCGGATGACCGCACGCTGCTAACCGGATGGAAGCGGGCATTTATGGGACTGTTTGCCATTACCCAGCTTTTTGACGATCATGTTGAGCTACGGAACTGGACGACGGACAAGTCCTATACGGTGTATCCCCTAGACGATCCGCAGTGGGCCGCGATGGCTCGGCTCAAGGAAAATGACATCCTCCTGACCCAAATTGCGCCATTGACCGATCAGGACTGGATGATGTTTGGGCCGTGGGTGTCTTTGGGACGCTTGGGTAAGCCGAAGCTGGCTGTGGCGATCGGCAATTTTAAGAACAATTACCGTGCCTATCTCTATAGCGATGCGCCTGAACTGCTGGAAGAGGCATGGCGATCGGTGGAGCGCTACCATGCAGATTTTGTAGAATTTTTCGGGTCTGACGAAGTGACGCTGTCGGGCAAGGAGCTCGGGCAAAAGCTAGGAGAGTTGCAGCAGCAGACGGCACAGCGATCGCTCAAAGCAGCTGGGATCGACGAAAATCAATCCTTTGACGACATCGCCGCCGCCGCTGGGGTCACGGACGAGGAGCTGGATGAAGCGGCTAGCGCCCTAGGAACGGATCAAAAAACCATGCGTCGCCTCATGGAACGTTCTACAAAACCCCAGATGGCATCCCCAGAAATTGCCCTGCCGCCCCATCTCAAGCATGAACCCCAGGTCACCGCCCTGAGTCACCCTCGCTGGGGACAGGTATTTCTCACCTCCTATCCAAAGCTAACGACTGTTTTAGAGGCCTTTCAACCCGATGATGCCGATATGATAAGCAGCGCCGAGTCTGCCCTGCGTCGCTGCATGGAGGATGGGGATATGAATGCCTATCTTTGGCATCGCCTTGCCGAAACCTATCCAAAACCGTTGGAACAGATCCTCCGTCGCGTGAGCGGGAACTCCACCTTTCAAATCGCCCAGGATTTGGATACCTGGTTGACAGAACAAAATAAACCGCTGACTCCAGATTTACCGGAAACTGCTAGTGTTCCCCTCCACCTCCATACTCTCTTTCAGGATGCGGTTCTAGAGGTCAATCCGTCATCCTCTAAGGGCAAAACCAAGAAAAAGACCGGGACGGGCTTCCAACGATAGTGGCAAGTTTATGCCTTTTGACGCTGCCAGCCTCGCCCCAACGGCAGACGAAGACAGCCTAGGACTCCCGATATTCTGAACACAGTTAAGCGATTAAGAAACGAATCGTCGAATTGGGAGATTATTGTATGAATATTTTAGCTTGGGTTGTTTTGGGTCTACGGGCTGGGGCGATCGCCAAGGCTCTTTATCCTGGACATCAGGGGGGCGGCATCTTAGCAACGATTTTACTGGGAATCATTAGTGCATTTGTGGGGGGTAGCTTGTATGCGCTGTTCACAACGGGTTCCTTAATCCTAACCGGGGCATCGCTCAGCATTCCTGGCTTGATTGTGGCTGTTATTGGTTCGATGATTGCCATCTTTATCTGGGGTCTGTTGACTCGTCGCACAGCGGTGTAATGGTCAACGATCAACGAAAATAAATCCATGTTCGATCGACGGAGATTTATAACCGAAGGGTAATGCTCTTAGAATACTTTGCTTACAGGACGGCTGCCGGGGTGTGGCGTCCTGTTTTTACTCTATTTGTGCCAAGAATCTACGCGGTCTTAACGTTAATCGCAACGCTCAACCTCATGGGGCGACACAGCGGTATACTCAGACCAGTAGCGGGTACGGCACAGCCGACACACAGAGACATCATGGACTTACCCTCTTTTTTATGGTTATGGCGCATTGCGGCGTGGTCGATGGGGCTTTCGGTCACGGCCTACAGCCTATTAGCAATCACGGGAGGGGTCTTGCGCTTTACCCGATTGAACGGGCGATCGCGTCCCCAGTGGCTGCGTCCATTACACTACGTTCTGGGCAGCATCCTTGTTACCTTGGTTCTGCTGCTCCTCTCGGTAGGACTGATGGGCACGTTGGGGTACTACGGAAGCTTGGGGCATTCGGTACATTTACCCGCAGGGCTGACGGTCGTTACATTAACCTTAGTCTCTGCGTGGAGTGCCACTCGCATTAGCCCCACTCGTCCGTGGGCGCGATCGCTCCATCTCGGTCTTAACATGGCGCTCTTTGTCGGTTTTTTAGCGGTAGCTCTTAGTGGTTGGAGCGTCGTCCAGAAGTATTTACCCTAAATCTCCGATCTCTTCGATCGCCGCCAAATCAGCATCCTCGGATAGTCCTGGGGTAGAGGGAGTAGTCAGCGTATTCACGGCATTCACGAGGTCTATTCCCGTCGTTTGCCGCAGTTGCTCAAGGAAAGAGGCTAGCTTCGTTGCCGTTGTCCCCCCCCTGGCATCTATGACGGTGACGCTATGAACATCGACATCGGGAACGGCATCTGTAAAGGTTTTGAGCAATCGCTCTAACCGTTGGAGCAAGAAAATATCTCTCGCGTTGGAACCTGCAGCCTGCCATGCCTCCGCCATACGCATTGTTCCCTCGGCACGAGCTTTACCCTCTTCAATAATGTGGGCGGCGTTTCCTTGGGCATGGGCGATCGCCTGTTTGCATTCAGCCTCAGCAGGAGCCACCACGTCGGCCTGAAGCTGTTGTGTCACTTGCTTAATCCGCTCTTGCTGCACCGGGAGTTCGGCTTGAATCCGCGCCAGTTCAGAGGCAATTTCTGCGAGGGCTTCAGCAACGACGGCTTCTCGTTGGGTGAGAGTATCTTTGAGGCGGCGTTCGGCTTCAGCACGGGCAATGCCAATGTCCCGATCCAGCCGACTGAGCGCCGTTATTTTGTCGTTTTCAGCGGTTTGAATCATCGATTCCGCTTTGGCTTTGGCTTCGGCAATGCGGGCATCCCGTAACAGATCCGCCTGCTGCTTCCGACCGATAGAGTCCAGATAGCGCACATCATCCGAGATATTTTGAATCTGGAGCGTGTCAAGGACAAGTCCTAACTTTTCTAAATCGTCTTCTGCTTCATCTAAGAGACTTTTGGCAAAGGCGATTTTGTCTTCGTTCACCTGTTCCGGAGTCAGGCTCGCCAACACGCCGCGCAGATTTCCTTCCAGGGTCTCTTTTGCCATTTGTTCAATCTCTTGGCGCGATTTACCCAGGAGCCGTTCAATCGCATTGTGAATGGCAGGTTCTTCTCCGGCAATTTTGATGTTGGCAACACCTTCTACGGTCAGGGGAATCCCACCTTTGGAGTAGGCATTAGATACACGCAGATCGATAATCATGTTGGTGAGATCCATCCGCATCGCCTTTTCCAGCAAGGGAACCCGGACGCTGCTGCCCCCTTTGACCAACCGATAGCCGACCCGCCGACCGTTGGACAACTGGCGCGAACTGCCTGCAAAGATCAACACCTCGTTGGGCTGACAAATATAGTAGAGATTGCGAACGACAAATAGACTGGCTCCCGTCCCTAAGCCAAAGACAGCGAGTAGAGCGAGTAAGGTTTCAAACATGATGATTAAATCTCCTGGCGATCGCGACGGCTAAGGGTTTTGGCGACATCAATTCCGAGGGTTTGATCTACGCGATCAAGGAACTGACGCACAATTTCGGGATAGACATTCATCAGGCTGGCAAGGGCTTTACCGTCGCCATTATCAATTACGTTCACCCGTTCTAAATGCATGCGGTTCGGAATCTTTGCGGCTTCTTGCAACACAATTTCGATCTGCTGAATTAGAAAGACTTCAGCCGCATCTACACCTGTCTCTTTCCACACCTGGGTCAGCATATCGTTGACGAGGGCAGCAGCTTTAGCGTTTTCGGCAAGTTCAGCCGCATTTCCCTTCGCAATTAGAGCTTTTGCCTGCTTTTCTGCCTCCGCTGGCAGCACTTCATCAGCCTCTAACCGCAGACGTTCCAACTCTGCCCGCACCGTCTGAAACTCTTGTTCAGCCCGGGCACGAGCTTCTTTCTCAGCGGCCTTGGTACGCTCCTCTTCAGACCGGGCACGCTGTTCTAACTCGGCTTTAACTTTGCGAAGTTCGTTTTGCTTTTGTTGGATAATGGCGAGGGCTTGGGATTTGGCAACCTCGGCCTGTTGCTGACAGTCGGCCTCAATCCGCTCGGCTTCGCTAACGGCCTGAGCTTCGGCGATCTCGGCGTCCCGAATAATTTGGGCAATCCGTTTCCGTCCAATCGACCGGAGATAGTCTACGTCATCAGCCACGCTCTGAATTTTGAGGGTGTCAAGCTGCATCCCTAGTTTGGCGAGGTCGCGAGAGACATCCTGGGCAATCCGTTCTGCAAATTGGAGTCTATCTTCGTTGACCTGTTCGGGAGTGAGCATGGCGACAACGCCGCGCAGATTTCCTTCCAAGGTTTCCCGGGCTACGCGAGTAATTTCAGAGCGATCGCGCCCCAGAAAACGTTCAATCGCATTGCCAACGATGGCCGGATCACTGGAGACTTTGACATTGGCGATCGCCTGAATGTGGATGGGTGTTCCCCCTTTGGCATAGGCATTTTTAACTTCAATGGGAACTGCCATCGTGGTTAAATCCATTTTTTCGACTGTTTCAAGCACGGGAATCACGATGGTGCGTCCACCAAAGATCACGCGATAGCCCACTTCTTCCCCGTCTGTGTTGCGATGTTTGCGCCCCGACAGAATCAAGATCTCATTGGGATTACAAATCCGCATAAAGCTCTTGACAAACCAAAGCAGCACCAGAACACCAACGATCGACATCAGCAAGAGAGGGGCGATCGCACCCAGTCCCATACCAGAATTGTCCGATGATTCAGAGTCTGGTGGAGCTTGGGCAACCTCAACGATAACCCCGTCAGAACGATGTCTTGCCTGAACCTGAAGTGGAGAAATAGGTTGCGTAGTCATAAGTTCAATCGACACTCGTAAAGATAACCGTCAGGGTAGGAAACCTTCGAGCAGAGCTAGGTTTCAGAAGTTTTGTCATTCGATGGTGTGAGATCTTGGGCAGAGACCACTCACAGCCGATCGTTTTCAACATTGACCACCAAAATTAGATCGCCGGGTTGAAACTCTCGCTGCTCGTCGGTGTAAGCAATGCGCTCAACCTGAGAGCCTTTAACATTCAGTTGGACTTTGCCTCGACTGTCTTGATCAAAAGGAAGAATGACGGTTCCTGCAAGACCAATCACGTCATCGGACTGGATTAAACTGTTCGCATGCTGTTCACGCAGAACTCTCAGAATACTAGATACAAGTCCACCACACACAATTCCCATCACCAGCGCAATTATCGCGATGATAGGAATGGACAACTGGGTTGAGAGATTGGACAACACTAAGCCCGTTAGTCCAAAAAAGCAGATCCCAAACGTCCAAAACTTGAGGCTGGTCAGAATTTCGAATAGAACAAGCAAGGGAGATTGGGGACGTTGCAAGGGGCGATCGCACACCTGATCGCCGGGGCCAGCAATATCTAAATCAGAATCGATGTCGCTATCGAAGCTATCAAAATCAACTCCATCCAAACCGCCAAGGACGGCTAGGAGTACAAAGGCTCCGCCTATTGCAAAACATAACCAATACAGGGCTTTGTTGCATGATTAGAAAAACGGTCAGGTTCGCCTTGAGAGTGTCCTGGTA
>JACYMB010000275.1 GCA_015272205.1 Synechococcales cyanobacterium T60_A2020_003
CAAACGATGCACCATACCTACGCCATTCTAGGAACTGGAGCTCTCGGAGGCTTTTACGGTGCGCGGCTGCAAAAAGCCGGGGCAACGGTTCATTTTTTACTGCGGAGTGATTATGACCACGTTCGCCAGCAGGGATTAGTAATTGATTCGGTTGACGGAGACTTTGTCTTACCGAATGTCCATGCCCATCAACACGTTGGCGATATGCCTCCGATGGATGTCGTGGTGGTAGCGTTAAATTAGACACCCGAAATCGCGCGTAAATTCAACACCCGGAACAAACTCTTGGATTGAACTCCCCACGCGAGGCTCCATTTGCACCGTTCTGGAGGGCAAGCATAGAGGGAGGCGATCGCCCCTTCCAGTATTCAGCGCCTCAAGAAAACAGCATTCAACAAAAATTTGAAACTCTGATTGTAAAGACTCGGACAAATATTAAGTTTTGCAACCAATAATCACTAAATTAAAGTTTATACTTCTGTTAATTTGTGAATAAATATTGCAAATCAAATACTATATAAATCTTGAAAAACTATTCAAATCAAAGCTTTAGACAAACATTAAGACAGGATCTAGATATTCTTTATCGGCTTGAGAATCAAGAAATGTTTTGATTTGTAATGAAACAATTTCAAAAATAAAGAAAAATTGAGATTTAGTTCGCAAAAATTCATGATATTCCTTTTCAAAATTGACTAAAGTGCAAATTAAGGTGTAGACCAAACTATATTCTTAGGTTCACCTGTTTACTTAACTTCTTTCTGTTTTTTACATTTAGGACTCATTGACATGACTACTACCCTACAGCGTCGCGAAGGCGGCAGCACTTGGGAGCGGTTTTGCAGTTGGGTAACCAGCACCGAAAACCGCCTGTATGTAGGCTGGTTCGGCGTACTGATGATCCCTACCCTGTTAACTGCAACCACCTGCTTCATCATCGCATTCATCGCAGCTCCCCCCGTGGACATCGATGGTATCCGTGAGCCTGTTGCCGGTTCTTTAATCTACGGAAATAACATCATCTCTGGTGCGGTTGTACCTTCTTCCAACGCGATTGGACTTCACTTGTACCCCATCTGGGAAGCCGCTTCCCTCGATGAGTGGTTGTACAACGGTGGCCCTTACCAGCTGGTCGTATTCCACTTCCTGATTGGAATCTTCTGCTATATGGGACGTCAGTGGGAACTGTCCTACCGTCTCGGTATGCGTCCTTGGATCTGCGTTGCGTACAGCGCTCCTTTGGCTGCTGCTACCTCCGTGTTTCTGATCTACCCCATCGGACAAGGTTCCTTCTCGGATGGAATGCCCCTGGGTATCTCTGGTACCTTCAACTTCATGTTCGTGTTCCAGGCTGAGCACAACATTCTGATGCACCCCTTCCACATGCTCGGTGTGGCTGGTGTATTCGGTGGTTCCTTGTTCAGTGCAATGCACGGTTCCTTGGTCACCTCCAGCTTGGTTCGTGAGACCACTGAAGTTGAATCTCAGAACTACGGTTACAAGTTCGGACAAGAGGAAGAGACTTACAACATCGTTGCAGCTCATGGCTACTTCGGTCGTTTGATCTTCCAGTACGCGAGCTTCAATAACTCTCGTTCCTTGCACTTCTTCTTGGGTGCATGGCCTGTCGTGGGCATCTGGTTCACCGCGCTGGGTATCAGCACGATGGCGTTCAACCTGAACGGTTTCAACTTCAACCAGTCGGTTCTAGATAGCCAAGGTCGCGTGATTGGCACCTGGGCTGACGTACTGAATCGTGCAAACTTGGGTATGGAAGTGATGCACGAGCGTAATGCTCACAACTTCCCCCTCGATTTGGCATCTGGTGTTGAAACTCCGGTAGCACTCACCGCTCCCCAAATCAACGGCTAATTTGATAGCAAGTTAGGAAGCGCTCTCCCTAGGGAGAGCGCTTTTTGCATGCGATATGACTTTACATCACTAGAACTTACTTATTCGCGATCGCCCCTGTACCAACAGTGATTCCCATTTTCGAAACGACAGGTACAGACCCACTGCCAGAATTGCCGATGACGTTAACGCATCTTCAACTCAAAACTCAAACCTGGTATGAGCCCCCAATCAACATAAAAAACTGCTGTACGACAATACCGCACAACAGTTTTAGAACAAACCTATGAACCTGTGGTTACAGGAGAGGGTTTTAAGCGCTTAATGCCCTAATACGGCCATTTCCAACTGACAATATCAGGGCGATCGATACCGTGGGTAAACGCATATTGACGGCAAGAGATTTGCTCATCCTTCAGCATTTCTTTCACATGGGCTCCCGCCACTTTCAGACCAGGAACGCGATCGATCACGTCAATGGCAATGCTAAAGCGATCGATTTGGTTGGAAATCGCCAGTTCCAGGGGGGTGTTGATGTTGCCTTTCTCCTTATAGCCTCGAACATGTAAGTTCTTGTGATTGGTTCGACGATAGGTAAGGCGATGGATCAGCCAGGGATACCCGTGGAAGTTGAAGATAATCGGCTTATCCAGCGTGAATAGACTGTCAAAGTCGCGATCGCTCAATCCGTGGGGATGCTCTGACTCTGGCTGAAGTTTGAACAGGTCAATCACATTCACAAAGCGAATCTTCAGGTCGGGGAAGTTCTCCCGCAACAGCACCGAGGCAGCGAGGGATTCCTTGGTGGGGATATCGCCTGCACTAGCAAGCACTACATCTGGTTCCTCACCTTGATCCGTGCTCGCCCATTCCCAGATATCAATGCCCTTGGTGCAATTCCGTACAGCGGATTCCATGTCGTGGTACTGCAAGTGCATTTGCTTATCCGACACGATCACGTTGATGTAATTCGTACTGCGTAGACAATGATCTGCAACGGAAAGTAGAGAATTCACATCGGGCGGCAGGTAGATCCGAACCACATCTGGACTCTTGTTCACAATCACATCGAGAAATCCCGGATCTTGATGGGTAAAGCCGTTATGATCCTGACGCCATACCGTAGACGTGATCAGCAGATTGAGCGATGAGATTTCTTTGCGCCAACCGACATGATTACAGATCTCTAACCACTTGGCGTGCTGATTGATCATGGAATCAATGACGTGGGCAAAGGATTCATAGGTGGAGAAAAAGCCATGGCGTCCGGTGAGGAGATAGGCTTCTAACCAACCCTCTAACGTATGCTCACTCAGCATTTCCATCACCCGACCGTCGGGCGATAACTCTCCACCGTCCTGATCCTCCGGCAAATAATCTGCAATCCAGAACTTTTTGCTAACCTCGTAGACTCCCGTTAACTTGTTGGAGGTATTTTCATCTGGCCCAAACACCCGGAAAGAGGTCATGTTGTTCTTCATCACGTCCCGGAGGAACACCCCAAGGGGACGGGTATTTTCCGCCTCAATTTGTCCGGGCTTCTCAACGGGGACTCCGTACTCCCGGAAGTCGGGCATCTTCAAATCTTTTCGCAACAGTCCGCCATTCGCGTAGGGCGTTGAGCCTAGGCGTTTCATACCTTCCGGTGCAGCCGACTTGTAGAACGCCTTCAATGCTCCTGTTTCATCGAAAAGTTCCTCTGGCTTGTAGCTCAGCATCCAGTCTTTCAGCATCTGCAAATGCTGCGGATTAGAATGCATACCCCCCATCGGAACCTGATGGGCGCGCCAGAAGCCTTCTACTTTATGACCATCCACCTCGGCTGGGCCAGTCCAGCCTTTGGGTGTCCGCAGAATAATCATCGGCCAGCGGGGACGAGTGGCAACACCGCTGCTCCGAGCTTCGTGTTGAATGCGCTTGATCTCGTTAACGCAATGATCCATCGTCGCCGCCATCGCCTGGTGCATACCTTCGGGGTCAGAGCCTTCTACAAAGTAAGGCGTGTAGCCATACCCTTTGAACAGATTTTCGAGTTCGTCTTGACTAATGCGAGACAGGATCGTGGGGTTGTTAATTTTGTAGCCGTTGAGGTGCAGCACAGGCAGAACTGCACCATCGCGAATGGGGTTAATAAACTTATTGGAGTGCCAGGAGGTGGCTAGCGGCCCCGTTTCAGATTCACCGTCACCAGGCATGGCAACTACGATTAGGTCTGGATTATCAAACGCCGCACCAAAGGCATGGGAGAGGCAGTAGCCCAGTTCTCCACCTTCATGGATTGAACCGGGTGTTTCGGGAGTGCAGTGGCTCCCGATTCCGCCGGGGAAGGAAAACTGTTTGAAGAATTGGCGCATTCCGTCTTCATCTTCACTACAGTTGGGGAAGTAGTGCGAGTAGCTGCCTTCCAAATAGCAAGGCCCCAGAAATCCCGGTGCCCCGTGTCCTGCACCCACCACAAAGAGCATATCTTGATTGAAGTTTTTAATGATGCGGTTGGTATGGGTGTAGAGAAAACTAATGCCGGGGCTGGAACCCCAGTGTCCTAGTAGGCGATTTTTAATGTGTTCGTCTGTTAGTTCTTCCTTAAGTAGGGGATTTTCCCGAAGGTAAATCATCCCCGCAGCTAGATAGTTAGCGGCACGCCAAAAGCCATGCATTTTCTGTAGGTCTTCGGCACTGAGCGGAGCACCTTGAATACTCGACTTCGCAGGGCCAAATGCACGACTTGTGGACAACTGTATTGATTTTTCGGGGGTGGCTACCATAAGTCTCCTATTCGGATTTGATAATAGTGTTGTGTTCAGGTCAGCGATCGCTCCTGTCGATTTAGAGGGCAACGTCAGGCGACGATTCGCATTTAAAGTCATTCGATACGCTCTTTAGGAGCGACATCAAAGGATTACATTCTAAAGAACCCTCACTTATGCCTGTAGTGATTGCATTGTAAGAGGGGCTAGGTGGGAAGAGTAGTGACGTAGTAGACACCCAAAACGAGTTCTAGGCATTTAAGTCTCTACAGATGGATTTGAAACCTTGACATTACGCTTTTTCGAGAACAATCTTGAAAAAAACGGCGTTGTTGCATGAAAGAGGGGTTGCGGGCAGGAGAGGCATGGTAAATTTCAGTTATCACATATAAAACCTGCCATGAAACCTCAATACCGCATCCGCAACTGGTCAGAGTATAACGCTGGATTGAAGGCTAGGGGAAGCCTCACCTTCTGGATCGA
>JACYMB010000276.1 GCA_015272205.1 Synechococcales cyanobacterium T60_A2020_003
GACACTCTCAAGGCGAACCTGACCGTTTTTCTAATCATGCAACAAAGCCGATTAATGGCATGAAAGGGGGCGATCGCCCCCTTCTGCATCAATGGGACTCGGGGGCATCAATCTATCTATGGCAATGTAGGCAACGGTAGACATGGTAGTTATGAGGTTGGAATAGGGATGGGGGTAGGGGCGGGTTTTGCTGATCAATCTATTGCAACGCATCAATCGGTCTGCTGTACTCGCCCGTACAGGTTTCAGATTGATTACATCCACGATCGCCCTAGGGTGTTAACTCAGCGAGTGCACCTGCAACCTGTTGTGCCACAAAGGGCAAAATAGACTCATTTTTGCTATTAGCTTTCCCCTCAGTGAAGACCACCAAAACACAGGGTTGGCGATCGGGTATTTCCATATAGGCGGCATCGTGGCGGACTTGGCTCATGAGTCCTGCTTTCGACCATAGGCTTGTTTCGAGGGGGAGTCCTGCCCCCAAGAAACCCGTGACTTGATTTTCGGGATCGGCTGCCAGTTCAGCCGGGTCAAGACTCCGCTTCATTAAAGCCATCATGTGCTGCGATCGCCCTGCTGAAACCGCCACACCACCCACGATTGCATGGATCAGCCGCGCCACCGCATTAGTCGTTAACATGTTGCGATTGTCCATCAGTTCACCGAGAAAGATCCGCTCTCGTCCGTAGGCACCATCGCACCAGGTCTTTTGGTTAACGTTGATGGTTTGAAACTCGTCCCACTGCAACGACTGGAGGTAACGGTTGACGATGTTGCGTTGCGATTTCCAGGTTCCAAAGGGACCTACGGGCAGTTCGGGGCCGCTGGTGGTTCCCGTGAGAACGTCTACGACAAGGCTGGTGGCGTCGTTGCTAGAGTCTACGATCATGTCGCGAACGGCGCGATCGAGTTCCGCAGAAGGTGGAATCATCCCCTGCTCTAGCCATTCATGCACGGCTAGGAGATAGAACAGTTTCACCACACTGGCGGGATAGATCCGTTCGACGCCGCGATATTCGTACCCCCGCACCGAATGTTGCCAAAACTCTGCTGGACTCAGCGCTCCGCCAGTGTTGACGGGAACGGGATTGTCATACACGATCCAGGTCATGGCAATTTGGTTGCGTGCTAACTCTGGGAACGCTTGCCAGGTGGACTCTAGAATGCGATCGCCCAAGGTTTTTAACTGTTCGTCGTCCCGAAAGAATGGCATGATGAAATGACCTCGTGTCCAGAATTTTAACTTGTGTCTATGGTGTCAATTGCCGCGCTCAAACAGACGTTTGCCGCAAATCCTACAGTGGAGTACCAGTGCCTTGGTACGGTAAACCTATACAGTCAGTCTAGTTTAGATGGACTAGCGACCCAGGCGATCGCAGGGCGACAACTGCGGATCTTAACACTCCCGTTGACCGATGCGGGCGAATTGGCAGAGAAAGCGGTGCGAGTGTGTCTCTGTGAGGATGATTATCCGGGTTGGCTGGCGGTGGAAGATCTGGATCTGATTGAAGAGGCGGAGACTCCCTATCGGGCGATCGCCCTGAGTGCAGAACAGATTGGCGATCGCCTATCCAGCGTAATCTCTTTTGCCCACCAGGCCATGCACCAACCGAATCGGTATCTTTGGGGCGGAACCGCAGGGCCAAATTATGATTGTTCGGGATTAATGCAGGCGTCGTTTTTGTCGGCGGATATTTGGTTGCCGCGCGATGCCTATCAGCAGGCGGCGTTTACCCGTGAAACGTTACCCCAAACGTGGATGGATCGGGTTCCAGAGTCTCTCTCTGAGGCGTGGTTTGCATGGGTAAAGCCTGGGGATCTGATCTTTTTTGGCGATGCAGAACGAATTACCCATGTGGGTCTTTATTTAGGAGAGGGACAGTATATCCACAGTTCGGGCAAAGATAAGGGACGGAATGGGATTGGCATCGATACGCTCTATCCCAGTGATGATCCAGTGAGTCGGGGATATTATGAACTGCTGAAAGGGGCGGGGCGTGTGGTGAAGTGTTATCAGCCGACAGGGACACCGTGAGAGCGATCGTAGAGTTGGGAGTATGGACTCTGAAATAGAGGTCACGATGGCTGTCCGGTCGTCAGATACGGCAAGTTGCCCGCTTTCAGTAGGATGATTAGATGCTCGATTTGTTCGTATTCGTTGAGTTCTTGAGATTCTTCGGAGGTAAGAGATCCTTCACTGTTGCGAGTGAGTAAATAGCGCAATCGTTCTTGTATTTCTGGGGTGGGGCGAAATGCTGCAATTTGTTCCGGGGCTGGTTGACTGGTCAGGAAGTTGAGAATATGGCGATAGACTTTGGTGGAGAGGCGATCGGGTTGGAGGCATTGACGCAGAAGGTCGGGCAACTGATCGCGGATGGGATCGAGTCATTCCATCAAATCGTCTGGAATTTCGATAGTCAGTGTTGCCATAGATGTTTCCTTACTGCTCATGCATCTATAATTCTGTGGTCTTTGGGGCAGGATGTGCAAGAATTGCCAGGATGTGCGCCTCTACAACTACAACTGGATGCACCAGAGTTAAAATTTAGATAATTCTTTTCGCGCGAATAACGATGTCAAAGACTTTCGACCTTTTCATTGACCTAAATGAGGCTGGGCTGGATTTAGAGCCGGAAGAACTGGAGGCGTATTCTCAGCGTCTTGCGGCTGAACTGAGAGATGGGTTGGCAGAAGCTGCAACCCTAGCGCGATCCGTCGATATTCCAGAGGGCAGCAAAGCTGGAGAAGCCGGATTTGACCTGGGCATTCTCAAGGCAGAAGTGAACCTGGAAAATGCGATCGCCGTGTTTCAGTGGCTGAGAGAAAGGATCGCAGGGGCAACGCTCAAGATTGAGTATGGAGATGTGAAGCTGGAGTACCGAACAACGGAACAACTCGAACAGCAGTTGGAAGCGTTAAAGGAAATTTCCCACTTGACGGTTAGAGTAGTAAAAAGCGATACCAGCGAAGGGTAATGGCAAGAGTTGCGTTGCTGATTGGGACAAGTGAATATTCAGACGGATTGAAACCTTTACCTGCGGCTCCAAAGGATGTGGAGGCGATCGCAGCCGTATTGAATGATCCTGCAATGGGTGGATTCGACCAGGTTCAACCGTTGATCAACAAAACCCATACCGAAATTGCTGAGACGATAGAAACCTGGTTTCAAGAACGGCAAAAAGATGATCTGGCGCTACTCTATATCTCTGGACATGGGGTAAAGGATGCCCAATCGGATCTCTATTTTGCGGCCTGCAACACTCGCAAGCAAAAGGAAGAATTGGTGCGAGCAACAGCGATTTCTGCTAATTTTATTCGCGATCGCATCCGCGAGAGCAAAGCCAAACGACAGATTATTATTCTGGACTGCTGCTTCAGTGGGGCATTTGGCGATGTGCTGTCTAAAGATGACGATGCTATTAACCTTGAAGGGCTATTGAGTGCTGAAGGACGGGTGGTGCTTACGTCTTCCAGTTCAATCCAATATTCCTTTCAACAGCGAGACGGTTCTCTATCGATTTACACCCACTATTTAGTAGAGGGCATTCGCACGGGCGCGGCTGATCTGGATGGTGATGGCGCAATTTCAGTACAAGAACTGCATGATTACGCCAAGCGTAAAGTGCAGGAAGAATCCCCTGCAATGACACCCAAAATCATTGTGCTGAAAGATGAAGGATATCAGCTGCGGATTGCCAAAGCACCACTGGGTGATCCAATGGTGAAATATCGTAAGGAAGTGGAACTGATTGTTCAAGAGGACAGAGACGAGATTGACGAGATTTTGAGCCGTCCGTTGTTGGAAGAATGGCGACGCAAGCTGGGTTTATCAGAGGTAGATGCTGAGGCAATCGAGGCCGAAATTTTAGAACCGATCCGTCAGCGGCAGGCTAAACTTCAACGCTACGAAGATGTGTTCCGAAAGGCAGTTCAACACCGCTATCCGTTGGGAGAGCTAGAACGTAAGCGCTTGAACCAGCTTCAGCAAGTATTGGGATTGTTAGATGAGAATGTGCAATCGATTGAGGAAGAAATCACAAGTGCAGCTCCGCTGCCGCAAGTAGAGCCAGTGCAGGTTCAGTTCCCGAAAAACGACTCTATACTCCCCTTAGCCTCCCTCCAAATAGAAGACGACCTCAGTAGCGAGAAAGCCGTTGACTATACCAAGCTGCGTGATTTGCTAAAAGCCCAGAAGTGGAAAGAGGCAGACCAGGAAACTGCCGATCGCATGCTGGAGGTGATCGGGAAAGGAGCGTGGTGGAATGTTGAATCTAATGATCTGTTCCATTTCCCGTGTACGGATTTGAAGACGATCGATGGGCTGTGGGTGAAGTACAGCAAGGGGCTGTTTGGGTTTAGTGTGCAGAAGGAGATTTATCGTCAGATTCCGGGTGTTAAACTAGATGGCAGCTATCCGGGCGACAACGCCTGGGAGCATTTTTGTGATACGGTGGGCTGGCGAAAAAATGGTAAATGGCTTCGATATTCAGAACTCAAACCGTCCAAAAAAATGCGGAGGGGAAATTTTCCTGGAAATTTTCCTGTTTTGGTAAATTTTCCTGAAGAAAAAAGGTTAAAGGGGAAATTTTCCTGGAAATTTTCCTGTTTTGGTAAATTTTCCTGAAGACATCGTTAGTAGGGATTCACTTAGGAGTGTTTGGTTTGTGATGCGGAGGGGTTTGGTTTGTATCTCTTCTCTCGCACAGAGACTTGTGAACTGTAGCACGAGCCAGTCCTGAGGTTTCCTAAAGTTTTGTCACAGAGTTAGTTCTCCACGATTTTTCTCCTTTTCAGCGATCCGTTACCTGGCACCGAGAACCCCGGCTAGACCCCCGGCTTTTTCAAAAAGCCGGGGGTCTGCTCCCCGACCCACCTACGACCCGTCAAACTTCATTCGCGTAAATTCCGGGTCAAAACAATTCGCTAATACAAACGTTTTTGCCACATCCCGGATCTCTGCCGCCGGAATAGCCCAATCCTCCCAAAGCGACCTTTGCCCAGGACTCGGTTTCTTTTTAATCCGGCTCCGCGCCCGAATTTGCGCTAACAATTTACTACCCCAATGGTTGCGTCGTTCCGACTTCGGCTTCGGCTTATAGCGTTTGCAAAACTTGCGATAGGCTGCCGCGCAAATCTCCAACGTTGCCCCCAACGCCAAAAACGCTGGATGCCACTGGGTCAGGCCATCTTGGGTAAGTCGGTCATAAACGCCATAATTACTATAGTCGTAGAAAAATCCCTGCTGCATATTGGCCGCCTTGGGGTTCGCATGGATATACCGAATCGTGTTCAAGGCGCGGCGTTTGTCATGGAGGGGAAATCCGGTGCTGTGATAGCGTTTTTCCCAAAAGTGTCCGCTACGGTTCAGCATTCGGTTAAAACACATGGCGGTGTACCAGTTCAGCCAATGCATGATGCGGGGAACATCATCGGGTTGGGCAGGCTGCAACAGGTAATGGACATGGTTGCTCATGATGCATAGCGCAAAGAGCTTAAACCCGTATTTCTCCTGACATTTTTTAATGGCGTAGAGCAGCACGTCCCGACATTCTTCTCGGATCAGCCGAAACTCGCGGTTATTGCACCGAACCGTGATGTGATAGCAGTATCCAGGTTGAAATTGACGGGGTTGACGCGACATTCATGTTCCCTTATGCAGATCTGGTAACCCTTACCCTCCAACAAGCTGAAGAAGTGCCAGGTCTAGGAGTTCCTAATCATCCAGCAATAGTCGTCGGAACGCCAAACTGTTCGGTAAACCACCCTCCTCTAAAAACATCCCATCATCAAACTGCTGCTGCACTAACTCCATCCTCGGCAACGTGTCCGCCCGCAATCGCGCATATTCCAGATAGCTCGAAAACTCCCATTCCTCCGGCTGTTTTACCAAATTAGCCTTGACCGGATTCAGATGAATATACTGAATCAAATGCACCAGATACCCACTGTCTGTCACCCGTATTTTCTGGAATCGCCCTTGAAACAACGATCCCACTCGATTAAAGCGTTTATCGATGGCTTTGGTATACGCCAAGGAAAGAGACTTCATCGCCTGAGACAAGCCTGCATGTTCAAGATAAACCAGTACATGGTAATGATTGAGCATCAAACAATATGCCACTACGTCTATCTCATGGAGTATAGCAACCCAAGGGTTAGTTAGGACGGGGTGCAGGGGTTCCACCCCTGCGTGGGGGCAGCGCCCCCACACCCCCTTTCCCCTAACCATCTCTTTCACAGCTATAGGAAGGTTTGCCGGATTAATCGCAAAAAATAGATATAGTTGTCTCGTTCAAAAAAGATAGTTTGACGGTTGTTGCCTCGATTGTAGACATGGTAGAAATGCCCCACTTGAGGGGAAATTTGCGCTGGCGTCATTGTATCTGCCAGGATTCATATCCTCAGAATGCCCAAATTTACTCTGGGTAAACAGATCTGCGACTTCTTTTGTGGGATTGAAAGCGATTTGCTGAGTGTGAATAAGAAGTCGCAGATCGCCCCAAAAATCTTTATTGCAACCAAGCGATCGCCTGGTGATTCACCAAAACCTTATCCGTCAACAAATCCCGCACCGTGGCAATGAGCATCCGTTCAGCATTCACCTCAAACCTCACCGAAACCCGATCAACACCCATTTGTCCGGGTGGATTGAGATGAGCAACACAGACCTGATCCTGATGCGCTTCCAGCGATCGATAGCGCTCCTGACGATTCAACGTTGAACTTACCAACCGTCCATTTTCGTCGTACATCACCTCCGCTTGCGCGATTTCTGCTAGTTCACCAATATCTAACCGAATCTCCGTTTGTCCCTCTTGCGCCACTTGCAACACCAACGACTTCGATCGCTGGCAGGGATAGGCGGTGCCCTGGTCAAAGAGTTTGAAATAGGAATAGGTGTTGGCGTAGGGTTCCCAAAGACGGATGGCGTAACTATGGCGTAGATGGTCGTCAATGCCATCAAGGTCGCTAATCGACAGTGCCCCATGCGCTACAGCCTCAAAGGGTTTGTGCAGCTTCACCTTTTGCCGTCCAAAGTACGAGACCACCAACTGCTGCACCGCCGGAATCAGGCTACTACCCCCCACCATCAGCACTAGCTCAATATCCCCTTTGCTAACGCCCTTAGTCTGGGCGATCGCCAGCACATCATCGAGCGATCGCCGCACCTGTTCCAAAAGCTGTCTATTTTCTAATAAATCGCTGAACTGTTCACGAGAAAGAGATAAATCGTACGCCATAAAGCGCTCGTCATCAAACCAGCTTTCGGTCGCGGTTGATTCTGAAGAAAGCCGCACTTTCAGCCGTTCCGCCAGTTCAAGGAGGGTTTGCCATGCCAATTCACCAATCTCGGTACGGGAGGAACCCATGCGCTGAAGATAGTCCTCCACGATCCACATATCAATGTCTATGCCACCGACATAGGCATCGGATTTGGCAATCACGTCCGCCCGAATAGAGCCTTGTTGAGCGTTGGGTATTTGTGTCTGTACTAAACTGAGATCCAGCGTCCCGCCACCAAAATCGATGACGAGGACTCGCGATCGCGGACGCCGCACGGCATAGCCGAGGGCTGCTGCGGTGGATTCGTCTATGATTTGGATAGTAGACACCCCAAGGCGATCGCCCACTTGGCGAAACCAACTTAAGTAGCGTTCAAAGGCTCCCACTGGTGCGGTTACAATGAGGTGATCAGGGGATAGATTCAATGTTTGACACTCGATCTTCACCTGTGTCCAAAGAGTCTGTAAAAACCATTCCGCGATCGCCTCTGCGGTATATAGCTCACCATCGATCGACCGAGGTGGAGCTTGAAAATCTGCAGCTAAATCTCGCTTAAATTCCCGAAAAAAACGATTGGGTTGAGCATGGGCGAGGCGTTGCGATCGCACCTGTTGACCAATGATCAAGCGGTCTGGAGATTGTACAAAGGCAAGACTAGGAACGACACTAATCGATTTATCTTTCCGGGAGAAAGTACGAGAAAGAGAATCAAAGACAAGGGTGTATGGTTTTTGGGTCGTGGGATCGGTCAGGCAAACGACCGTATTACTCGTTCCAAAGTCAATGGCGATCGCCGTCATGATTGCGGGTTACTAATCTGCGGTAAGGTGCGGCTAACCTTGGCGGGACAAAGGATTTCATCTCCGTTGCGATAGCCGATAAAGCGAACATAGACAGTCTCTCCAGGTTGGATGTCCAGTTGATCGGGTTGATGCAGTTGAGGATCGAATACCACCGCTTGCCAGGGTTGCCCGATGGATTCATAGCCCCATTGATGAATCAGATGTTCAAGTGGCGTAAAGAGTGCAACTAAATTTCGAGCGGGTAGATGGGGATTCTGAATTGCCATGTGGGCAGCGCTCGGATAGTTGACCAGTAACGTTTGCAACTGCTCAAAGGTCTCTCGTTGAAACTGAGCTTTAGAGGATAAACGAGTGGATGGAATGTCTCTCTGCGAGGAACGAGGAGAATGAAATAGGGCTAAGAGGGCGATCGCCACCGCCACGGTTAAAATCCACGAAAAAATAGAAAACTCACTCATCTACCGAAGTTTGTTTGAGCGTTTGAGCGGCGTAAACAGAAGCGTCGCCATCGTCGTAATATTCCGGTAAAAGTTCCTGACTGGCGATCGCCCCTAGGGAACTCTCGATGCCTTGGGTTGTCTGCACACAGCTCGTTCCCGATCCGTCAATCACCGTTTCCGTGACGGTTCCATCGGGACGAATCCGATACTCAATGCGCTGATACTCGGCCATAGGTCTATCCTCTAATGCTGATTCGTTCTCCGTCTATGCTGATTGTTTCATGGCATCGAGCAAGGCCGACAGCGCTTTGTCCTCCGACGAGTTGACCTTACGATCGAGCAAGGCAATACTGACCGCTTTGGGAAGGGCGATCGCCGCTACGTCAGCATCCAAACCGTCCATTAACAACTCCAGGGATTGAGGAACCTTCAACGCCGACCGAATACCTGCGACCAGCCCTTCATCAAAGCCGAAGGCAATCAACTGCGGCTGAAGCTGTTCCCACTCATACCCCTGATGTTCATCCCCAATCTGAATCACGTAGGCTAGAAGTCGCTGCAACTTGCTTTGCTGTTGCCCATTCATGGCCGTATAGCTAGACTGGGCACACATCTCAAGGTCGGAGGTGGTCTTGAGGTTGCGGACAATTTGTTGCCAATCGTGGGTATCGCACCCTTCCGGCTTGCCCACGGTGAGGGACACATGAATGCGATCGCTATCGGCATCCAACTGCGTCACCTGGGCATGAACTCCTAGAAAACCGAGCCATTGGGCGATCGTGGTGACCAAGGTTGAGCGAGTCGCTTGGCTATTGGCCAAAAGTCGGATTTGGGTTCGCACCATGGGGCGCACGATCTGAGTCAGCATAGGGACAACGCACGGTTTGAAATGAGGGTTAGCTACAGTATTGCATTCCCAGCCTAAGACGACGATGTCCCAAGAGCAGTAGTCTGGCATACGGCTCTTAGGGCAGTCTAGAAAGCATTGGCAAGGGGAATTCGCTTGGGGCGGAACGATTAGTCTTCGCCCCCCATGATTTGGGGCACTTTGAAAAACTCGTCTTCCCGATCGGGTGCACAGTCTAAAATGCTTTCGCGATCGCCCCACGGCTTAAGCTGATCTGGACGGGTGACATTGCTCACGTCGATCGCCCGGGCGGTTGGGGGCACGTTTTCCGTATCCAACTCGCTCAATTGCTGGAAATAGTCCAAAATATCGCTAAGCTGTGAGGTAAACTGAGTTTCCTCTTCCGGCGTTAGCGCTAGCCGCGCGAGATGCGCTACTTTTCGAACTTGGTCGCGATCGATAGCCATAAATAAAACGGTTAAAGGTTTGCAAAATTTGAGCTTAGGAGTTGGATAGGATAGGGAAGAACTGAGCTATCCACCTCAAATCGTAGGTGTGACGTACTCCCGACACCGATGCAAACATACGGTGCGGGCTTCTCCCACCG
>JACYMB010000277.1 GCA_015272205.1 Synechococcales cyanobacterium T60_A2020_003
GCTATCATCGTCGTTCGATTGCTGAAACTACCATGTTCCGCTTTAAGACTATTTTTGGGGGCAATCTCAGTGCGCGTCAATTTGACAATCAAGCCGTGGAATTGTTCATCAAATGTATTGCGCTCAACCGCATGATTCAGATCGCTAAACCCGATAGCTACAAAGTCGAAGCTTAATACCCGGACGACCTCAAGGTGAGCCTGATCATCCTTCTAATCATGCAACAAAGCCGTAGGTTGGGTGAAACAACGTGGAACCCAACTCTAGCCTATATTCTGTTGGGTTACGCTAGCGCTCACCCAACCTACGAGAGAATCAGGGTTGTGTGAGTTTTGTCCGTCAATCAGGATTTCAACATTGGTTGTCTACAGTATTCGAGAGCGCATCAATCCTGATCGAGTAGGCACTGACCATCGAGAAGGATTAAGCGGCGCTCTTGCAAAAGACTACATGATTCTTCAAGGCTGGCAAGAGCAGGGATATTTCCTTGTTCTAGCGCGTCTAAGACGTTTTGATCGAGGGGGGGATATTGTTTCAGCCACGCATCTTGCTTGACGTACTCTCGCTCAAACGCGTCCCGTTCCAATAACCAAAAGTCTATGTCAAATTCCCGGATAAACGCTTTAACGTCCTCCAAATCGGGACTGTATTGCGCCTGGATCAACGCCTCGCTGCGGCGAGTAACGTCTTCAAAATAGCCCTTATGGTATGGCAATGCGTAGCCCTGACCACCCACAAGAATGCTTTGCTGGGCAAAGGTGGGGAGGTTGTTTACCTCATCGGATAGGGATGCTAACAGGCTATCTCTGGGCTGTGACCGGAGAAACTCGTATATTTTGGGAAAATTGCCCTGGACGTAGTTGATTTGTCGCAGACTGTAACCTTGCACCACTTCGGGATAGAGAACTAGCGCTGTTCCCAAAATCGTTAAAGCGATGAAGGCAATAGCGTAATGCTGACGCCTGAGAAACTGAATTAAGCTGTGGAGAATCAGCACTAGGGATAACGTGAGCGCGATCGCCATCACAATCCGAATCGTGTGCTCGGTGTAGCGATTGGGTAGATGTAGGTCAAAAATTAGGGCGTGGGCGACGAAAAAGAGGGTGAACGATACAAGCAGCAGTTGGGGTAGAATCCAGATCTTGGTCATGATTTGCTCAGCTAAGGGAAAGCGCTGGGGCGATCGCAACAGCCACGGCAGGGAGAGCGCTAGGGCAAATTGGGGCAGCATCGACCAGAGGGAATTGTACTCAATTCGCTTGCACCATTCTGGGGGCAACATTCCGCTGCGCTGCCCACAAAACCAAAACTGCCACGGATTCGGATTGAAAAAGCTCGACCATCCTTCAGGTGAGAAGGCAAACATCGTCCGAGCTTCGGCACTTGATACTACCGGATCGTAAGGCGAGGGAATCAGGACATAGGGCAGCAATGCCAGGGCGATCGCCCCCAATCCCGCCAGTGAGAGGACGATTTCCCGACGAGATGCAAGGCTAACCTGTCCCTGCTGCCAAGAACCCAACCGCAGCACTAAAACTCCGGCAACGACTAGGGCACATTGGGGATAGGTTTGACCCAGAAGGGCGATCGCGATCACAAACGGGATAACCGATTCGCTCAGTAGGTAATACAGGGCAGCTAGCAAGAGCGGATAGGCAAAGGCCACTGGAGTGGCGGAAATGAGGTCATCCTGGAGCCATACCAGTTTGTTGAGAATAAGAACTCCGAGGAAACTTGCCCACGGTAAGGGAAGTAATTTTTGAAAAATGCCAAAGGCGTAGGCGGAACTGATCGCCAATAGGAGAATCGGTAAGACCTTGCTAAAGGTGATGGGGTCGATTCCGGCGATCGCCCCTAGCCGATAAAACAGCGTGTATGCCCACGGTGCCACCGACTGAAAATAGTCTGCCGATAGATCTCCAGGAAATAGGCTAGGGTCAACGAACCGCTGCATCCACGCCACATGTTGCCGCGCATCGTCTTGAATAACATAGGGACTGGCAAATGCCTGCTGGAGTGCCGGAATAGCGTACAGCACCGACGCGACAATGCTCAGACTAAACCAGAGCCACACTGAAGATAGGCTCATAGTTGGGCGCGATCGCCCCTTTTGACCCAAGTTTTCCAGCAATGGCATAGGTTTCCTACCGCAGTATTGGCAACCGATCCTACCACGGGGAGGAAACGCCGCTACACGTTAAACCGGAACAGGAGCACATCGCCTTCTTGCACTGTATAGTCCTTACCTTCACTGCGAACTAAGCCTTTCTCCTTTGCCGCACCCATTGAACCGCTGTTGACCAGATCATCGTAGGCGACTGTTTCCGCACGGATAAAGCCCCGCTCAAAGTCGGAGTGGATGACGCCTGCGGCCTGGGGGGCTAGCATTCCGGCGGTAATCGTCCAGGCGCGAGTCTCCTTGGGGCCAGTAGTGAAGTAGGTTCGCAGTCCCAAGAGGGTATAGGTTGCGCGAATTAGAGACTTCAACCCGCCTTCTTCCACGCCCAATGCCGCGAGGAAGTCTACTCGTTCTTCTTCGGATAATTCCACGAGCTCGGATTCCACCTGGGCGGAAATAATCACCACCTGAGCCTCTTCACGAGCCGCGACTTCCCGCACCTGATCGACCCACGCATTGCCCGTCGCTAGGTCATCTTCTGACACGTTAGCAGCGTAGATAATCGGCTTGCGGGTCAGGAGTCCCAGCGATTTAACGAAGACTTCTTCCTCCTCGGTCAGTTCAACCAGACGAGCAGGTTTGCCTTCATTTAGGACGGGTAAAATCTTGTCGATGACAGCAAGTTCGGCTTGGGCTTCCTTATTGGTACGGGCTTGTTTGCGTACCCGGTCGGCGCGTTTTTCCAACTGCGCCAAGTCTGCCAAGGCTAATTCCAGGGTAATCACGTCAATGTCGCGCACCGGATTAACCGATCCGGAAACGTGGATAATATCGTCATCGTCAAAACAACGCACCACATGGACGATCGCGTCTACTTCGCGGATGTTCGCCAAAAACTGGTTGCCCAAGCCTTCCCCTTTGCTCGCGCCCTTCACCAGTCCGGCAATGTCTACAAATTCGATGCGGGTGGGAATGATTTCAGCAGAATCAGAAATTTTCGCCAACACGTTTAGCCGCTCATCAGGAACCGCAACAACGCCGACGTTGGGTTCAATCGTGCAGAAGGGAAAGTTTGCGGCTTGGGCTTTTGCATTCGCCACCAGCGCATTAAATAGAGTCGATTTACCTACGTTGGGCAGTCCAACAATTCCGGCTGTCAGCATGATGTCGTTTGGTCAAATGAGAGAAGGGCGATTGCGCCTTTAACACTGTAGGACAAATTGACGGGCTTGTGTGTGTCTAAGCTTGGGACTTAGGCGGAATGGTGAAATTTGCGATAGAGCATCGCTTTCACTGGAGTGCCCCCCTGCAAATGGCACTCCACAAGGGTGCGGACTTCTCCTGGCTGCACGCGACAGTACCAAATTCCCTCCGGCAATACGAGCACCATTGGCCCATTACCGCATTGACCTAGACATCCAGATGGGGCGATCGCCCAGTCCGGTAGTGGGTGTGCTTGGAAGGCGGCCAATACGGCTTGTGCGCCTGCCCGTTTACAGGACGTGTTTTGGCAAACCAGAACTTGACGGGTTCCGGCTTCAGCCTGGAGTGGTGAACTCAACTGTAGTTCCTCCTGAATTCCGCAAAGGAGCGTTGGCTGCGCCTCGGCAACGCAGAATCGCCCATCCGTAATTGTCAGTGCGTTAAACTATCCCATCGATAATCCCTTACTTGCCAACCATTCCGCATTGTAGAGCCGCGACTGATACCGTGCTCCCCCATCACACAAGACGGTCACGATCGTGTGTCCTGGCCCTAACTGCTTCGCCAGTGCAACTGCCGCCCCTACATTAATGCCGACTGAACCGCCCATAAATAGCCCATCTTTGTGCAGCAGTTTGTAAATAATCCGCAGGGCTTCAGGGTCGGTGACTTGAATAGCATCATCAGCAGGAACCCCTTCCATATTGGCCGTGATGCGGCTGTTGCCGATGCCTTCCGTAATGGAACTGCCTTCAATGTTGATTTCGCCCGTTTTGACGTAGCTATAGAGGCCGCTGCCCATGGGGTCTGCCACAACGCACTTGATGTTTGGATTTTTCTCCTTGAGGAACATCGCCACTCCGGCATAGGTTCCCCCTGTTCCCGTTGCCGCCACCCACGCATCCACCTTGCCATCGGTTTGTGCCCAAATTTCTGGCCCGGTAGTTTCGTAGTGGGATTGGCGATTGGCGAGGTTGTCAAACTGGTTCGCCCAAATCGCGTTGTCCATCTCCTCGGCAATCCGACCGGAGAGCTTCACGTAGTTATTGGGGTCGCGGTAGGGTACAGCGGGTACGGCTCGCACTTCAGCTCCCAGGGTACGCAATAAATCCATTTTTTCTTGGGATTGCGTATCGGGAATCACGATCAGGCATTTGTAGCCCTTGGCATTGCAAATGTGGGCCAGCCCGATTCCGGTATTGCCTGCAGTTCCCTCCACAACGGTTCCGCCCGGTTTCAGGAGCCCTTTTGCTTCTGCATCTTGAATGATGTAGAGGGCAGCCCGGTCCTTCACCGATCCCCCCGGATTCAAAAACTCTGCCTTGCCCAAAATTTCGCAGCCTGTTTCGTCGCTAACGCTATTGAGCCGAATGAGGGGCGTGTTGCCTACTGTGCCGATAAAACCGTCTTTAACATCCATTGCTGCAATATTGGTGCTGTGTGCTGTGTTTGCGCTTCTCCTATGGTATAGCGCTAAGGGCGTTCTCCAAGCGTTGGCAAAATCAGATCTGCAACTTCTTATCTTCATCCCAACAGTGGCGTATTAGACTCACACAAGAAGTCGCAGATCTCACGGAGGAGCGATCGCTCTTTTGAACCTAAAAAGCGTTGGCGAAGCCTCGGCGAAGCAGAATCGCATTCCAGCCCATAATCCAGATCTGTGACTTCTTTTGTGATTCCGACACGCGACTGTTGGGACGTGGATAAGAAGTCGCCGATCGTTGAGAGGAGCGATCGTCCATTCTTAAAGTAGAGTGCTGTTAGTGCAGCATACCGCACCGTCATTTTGAGATTTCTAATGAGGGTGCTGTAAGAGAGGAGCGATCGCACTAACAAGAAGGAACTAAGTGCCTGCAAATAACCTCTTCGTCTGAAGAAACAGAGATTTCTTCGATATCATTCAAAAGCCTAACGGCGTTGTTGCATGAAAGAGGGGTTGCGGGCAGGAGAGGCATGGTAAATTTCAGTTATCACATATAAAACCTGCCATGAAACCTCAATACCGCATCCGCAACTGGTCAGAGTATAACGCTGGA
>JACYMB010000278.1 GCA_015272205.1 Synechococcales cyanobacterium T60_A2020_003
TGGCCATGTCCTAAGCTAGCTGGCAACAGCCATACAATATCCTGCAAACGAAGCACATACCCATGTCTTAATGCCAGCTACAGATCTCAGGCTGAAATCGCTGGTGTAGTAGTGCATCTCCACCTCAAACCTGAGAACTTAAAACTCAAAATTGCTCTGAAAATAGATTTTCATCCTGCGGGGTGACGTTATCACGTCATGGACGTTTGATATCAACTGTGTCTGAACAGGTTATTTCAACCTATTCAAAATTAAGACGGAGCAGCGATAAATCATCCTCAAAAGATTCTGCGTCATTATAAGTCAGCACTACATCTAAAATGCCTTGCAGATTTGCGTGGGGACTCCGAGTCGAGAGCAAACCGACAAAATCATTCAATCCCCAAGTGCCACCTCGAAGCTGCCCCACTTCAAAAATGCCATCGCTGAAGACGTAAAGCGAACTGTTCGCAGGCACAAAATAGCGATCGCTCTGAAAGACGGCTTCGGGCATCATCCCAATCGGGAGTCCGGGCGTTTTGAGGCGGCTAACGGTTGGTGCAGACCGAAGCGCATTCTCGTCCGCTGACTCTGCGATCATGATCGCAGGAGGATGACCTGCGCTGGCATAGGTCAGTAGACGCTTGGCTTTGTTGTAGACCCCGTACCAGATGGTGAAGTATTTTTCATTATGGCTATTCATCTGGAAGGTGTCATTGAGCGATCGCAACACGTCGTGGGGTTGGTAGAAATTCACGTCCGGTAACGACTGCGATCGCAGCAGGTTCAGCACAGCCGTCGATAACAACGTTGCTCCCAACCCATGCCCCGACACATCCAGAAGATAAATGACGAGATAATCCGGGTCTAGCCAGTAGTAGTCAAAGCAATCCCCCCCCAACTGGCGCGACGGGATAAAGCAGGAGTCAATGCTCACCGCACCGTGCATGGGAGCCGGAATCAGCGATCGCACATACTCCACCGCTTCATCAATCTCCGCTTCCAGCATCTGTTTTTGCCGCTGCAAATCCTGGCTCATTTGATGCAGACGCAGTCCTGCCCGTACCCGTGCCTGGAGTTCTACAACCTCAATCGGTTTAGATAAAAACTCATCCGCACCAGAATCTAACCCCTGAACCCGATCGGCAAGCCCACGCCGCGAACTGAGCAAGATAAAAAAGGTAGTTGATAAGTTGGGATCGGCCTTAACGTGACGGCAAACGTCCAAACCGTCCATGATGGGCATGATCCAATCACAGATAATCAACCCTGGCTGAATACTTTGTGCTAGCTCTAGCCCTTCCTTACCATTGGTAGCCAGCGAAACATCATACCCTTGCTTTTGTAGCACTTTCTTAAGGAATAGGCGAATAATCGGGTCGTCATCAATTACTAAAATCTTTAGCATGAATCGTAGCTGCTCGGCGTTGAACGCGATCGCGCGTGTATTCTGGAAGGTAGTTACATTGTATGCTCAGTTGGAAGCGGGTATGGGTGAAAACCTGATGAATTAGCTGATAGAATGCGTTTAGGATCTTGCCTATTGACTCAGAGGGTGTCATTTTTAGCATCCTAATAGGTTTTAAATATGCGTTTTGAATCCGTATGGTAGGTTTAGTGTTCCCAATACCTATGGGTAACTAACGCAAAGCAGCCGTGATGGTCTCTGTCAGCAGAGGGATTGAGTTCAATTGGAACTACCGCAACGAGTACATATACAGGTTGGGTCAGATTTAGGTGACCTCGCTCAGGTTTTATCTTGGTTTGACCAAGTTCGTAATTTTCCAATTCCCCACCTCGTCTGGCTGGAGTGTCAATTGATCCTGGCTGAGGGATTTACTAATGCTGTTCGCCACGCTCACCAGGGGCGGTCTGAAAACTTAACCATTGACATTGAAGTGACCGTTCGCACCGATGCTGTAGAACTGAGAATTTGGGACTTTGGGCACGAGTTTGATCTCCAGCGTCAACTCGATACGATGCCCGCCGACATTGATCCCGATGCGGAAGGTGGGCGAGGGTTGCGCCTCATGCAGCGGATGTCCGATTCGTTACAGTATGCCCGCACCGCCGATAATCGGAACTGCTTGCTGGTGATCAAGCACTATGCGGCAGATGTACCCGTTGCCAATGTTCAAGACAACGGCTCACGCTAAACTCCTCTTCTTCCCGCCCGCTTCAACGAACCCTTCTCAAGAAATTGCAACCAAGCTGAAATCCCTGCCCTTGTCCGAGTGCTTTACCGCCCCTACCCTTGACGCAACCGAAAGAGCAAGATTTGGGTGATTTGATCCTCGTTAAAGTTGTTGTCGGATAGGAGCAGTAGACTATCGGTGCCATCGGGTAAGCGCGGGCCAAGGGTCATGCCTTCCACGTTATCCAGGGGAATGCCCAGGGTTTGCAGATCCAGCACCAACTGTTTGCGAACGGGCACTAGTCCTTCAACATCGCCACTCAGCGATCGCACCCCAGAAATATCGGTGGCACTGCCCATCGCGAGTTGGAACAGCTTTGCCCCAAAGCCCGATCGCCCAAAGGTGCGTTCTAAGCTCAGAAAATGGCCACCCTGATCTAGCACTAAAAGTTCCGATAAGCCGTTGCTAATCGCGCCTGCTGGATCGGGCTCAAGCGAGTAGAGATGTTCTGAGAGCAAGGTTTCCTGGGTTTCGCCAATCAGGTAATGCATCACCCGATTGCGGCTCTGGAGTTCGGACGGTTCGTTGCTGAGCAATCCTTCGAGTTCGTTTCGCCTTTGTCCGGGCTGGAGGTCTT
>JACYMB010000279.1 GCA_015272205.1 Synechococcales cyanobacterium T60_A2020_003
AGGAATTCCTGACATTACGAGGCTTCACAGACATCACGAACTAGAAGACCAGTGCTCAAACTCCCCAGATTTACGCCTGCGCTTGGGTAAAGGCAGCTTACAGCGGGTGCGTGAGAACTATTTTGATTGGGATGCAAAAGTGGATCGGGTCATTGAAATTTTTCGGGATGTTCTTGGGGACGGATCCCTAACCGACGATCAACCTCAATTAAGTCTCGAATCTGAACACGAACCTTTGAGAGATTTAAGTTTAGCCTCATCGGTAGCCACTCCAGGCTCATAACCATTATCCCCTTTGCTCCCGTCTTCAAGCCAACGTGTGGGAGGCATTGATGGTAGGACTCTAAACAAAACCAGCGAGCAAGCTCACTGGTTCAAAACTATGCAGAATTCACATCCGTGCCTTAAGCGTTAGATTCCTCTGTTGTCTCACTACTGGAAGTAGAGATCGCCTCTCGTTTTGCTTTCTCCTGAGCACGCTGCTCTTTCTTCTTTCGATCAGCGGCCAACACGTCAGCCAATACCGCTTGAGCCTGCACCATTTTTTCCAAATTGCTGCGATAAAGCTCTAAATCTTTTTTGCACTTGTCAGCCACTATATGCAACGGTTCACTCAGACGATCGACGATTTCGTTTAAGCGCTTTTCATCGGTCGTGACAGCGCTATCAATTTGCTCAATCACGGCATACAACCCAATGGCAAACAATCGGCTGTACTTAAATCGCGAGCGGTGGGCGATCGCCTGCAGAGTTGACTTCAAGATACCGTCTGGTGCAGCCCCATTTGCTGCAGCGTCTATTAAAGAGTCTGAGGTGTAGCTTGCTGCATCAGCCTTGATTTGCGCTGCGTCTTGTCGAACTTGTTGCGGATTCGATTCCACCGACTGACATAGAGCGACAAAGATCGAATTCTGATCGGCTTCTGGCTGATAGCCCTGCATGAAGCGATCGAATGACGTTACGACACCAAGAGCATAGATGGGATCGTACTGAAAATCCGAATTCACTGAAAGCAGATGCATTTCAACCATTAACTCCTCTACGACTCTTCGATAAAGAGAGTTAATCGGTCGAGTATGCAGCGTGTAGAAGGAACGCTTAGTGTCAGATACAGTGCGGACGTTATTCACAGCAGGGTCTCAATGCATTAATTGGGTTAAGTACCTTTCATTGTCCCGCTTGCTGGAGATTTTGCCAAGATTCCCCTAACTTGACACGTTGTTCGCAAGCCCTTCAATTGCCTCAGCCTGCGTATCAAAAATCTCAAACACTGAATCCATCATCGTCACTTCGAAAACAAGTTTAGCTTCTGGATGCACGTTGCACAGACGGAAGGAACCCCGTCGCTTATCAGCATCGCGCATTCCGGCGACTAGTGAGGTGAGGCCAGAGCTATCAATAAAGCTAACCTGACTCAAGTTGACAATAATATGAGGGCTCACGGTAGAAATGCACTCTTGCAATTGCAGGCGGAACTGCCACGCGGTTGTGATGTCTAAGCGTCCACTTGGAGCCATAATCACAATCTGTCTACCATCGGGCGTGGTGTGAATCGTTTGATCCATGGAGGCCACTGATTTGTCTTGGATAGGACTCACAATCAAGTCGGGGATAGGTGACGTGTAAGAAGCCAAGAACTCAGATACTTGATGCTAGCGATCGCCTCGAACCCTAGGGTGACACCTCGATAGCGTCTACGTCTGATTGGCCTAATCTTGTCAATATCCTAACCTTAGTGCTGCAAAGTTACCCCCGTAGATTGCCCCAATTCAATGGGGCCAATCACTACTTGGACGATTCTCTGTATCCCCGACTTATCAGGGAAATTGCGGAGAGCTGCATCACAGCTTAACGTTTTCTTCAGGGAGCCCTTACTGGGACAAGCTCTCCAGCACTATAGGGAAATCACGAGTCCCAGCTTAGCCAATCTTGCGGCTTGAGGAAAACCTCATAGAGCTTGGATTCAGGACTACCGGGTTCGGGCTGATATCCGTACTCCCAGCGGACTAGCGGGGGAAGCGACATCAAGATAGATTCGGTTCGACCATTTGTTTGTAGGCCAAAGATAGTGCCCCGATCGTAAACCAAGTTGAATTCTACATACCGTCCCCGACGATACAGTTGGAACTGCCGTTCGCGATCGCCATACTCGGTATTTTTCCGACGCTCCACAATGGGGATATAGGCGGGCAAAAACGCTTGTCCACAATCCTGAACAAACGCAAACAGGGATTCCCAACTACGAGGTCCGACCACGCCAACGGCATCGCTGTAGGCAGCGGCTTCCCCTTGAGGATCGGGGCCGTGGTAAAGCTTAGCTGGACGGCCATCCTGGTAATCGAAGAAAATACCTCCTACCCCACGCGTCTCGTTGCGATGCTTAAGGTAGAAATATTCATCACACCACCGCTTAAAGGCCGGGTAGTACTCAGGATGATGTTTATCGCACGCGTCCTTTAGAGTCCGGTGCAGGTGAATAGCGTCTTCCGCAAAGGGATAGTAAGGGGTTAAGTCTAACCCCCCACCAAACCACCAGACTGGCCCTGCTTCAAAATAACGGTAGTTGAGATGAACCGTTGGAACGTAGGGATTACGGGGATGCAAGACCATGGAAGTGCCCGTGGCATAAAACTCATGTCCAGCAGCTTCTGGGCGCTGCGTCAGGATCGAGGGAGGTAAATTTTTGCCCCAAACTTCCGAAAAATTGACACCCCCTTGTTCGAATACACCCCCGTCCCGAATGACACGCGAACGACCGCCCCCGCCTTCTTCACGTTCCCACGCATCCTGATGAAAGGTTTCAGATCCATCTAGTGTCTCTAGCCCTTGACAAATTTCATCTTGAAGCGTTTTCAAAAAAGCACTGACACGGTCACGAGAATCGACAGGTGGCAACTGGGTTGAGGAGACACTTGTATCGGGAGTTGAAAGATTGACCATATGACTTAATCCGGGGTCTTGAAACCATTTTACTAAACCCTATTCCCAGGAAAAACGAACAGCTCAATCATGAACCAGTGGAGCGATCGCCCCTCTATCTGGGAAAAGATACGAATCTAGCCTATCTTGGATTGGTCGCCTTCATATGATTGGCTAAAGGAATGTAACAAATGAAGTTATGACTCGAACTTGATGTAGTTCTAGGTGCGGTTTCAGCACGATTAAAGACTTCCGCCTCAGGCACGGTCAGTCTCCATCTTGTTGGATCTGTAAGGATTTTATTCAGTTGAAACCAGACGGTAGAATAAAAGCTGGCAAACCGATAGATTTTTACCGTCGCTCTGGGGGTGTATCGTACACCTAAGCCAGATGAGCAGAGGAGAGCTGTTCCATGTTTGACTTTCTAGCCAAATGTTTTCCCTGGAAAATATCTGCCCGTCGCTCTTTCGTCAGAACCTATCAGGCTATTAGTACTGCTTCTGTCGATGCTCTTTGGCAAAAAGTAGAGAACTTGGCCGACGTATCCTGGCATCCAGTCATTATCAGCACAAATGCCCCCAATGGCTTATTACCAACACCCGGCCTGATTTACCAGGCCGTTACCTGTTTTTTTCCAATTCCCATTCGCATTTTTGTGGAGCGTGTAAATCCGAGAGAACTTCTGAGTATCCGCATTTTGGCGCTACCAGGACTAGAGGAGCGAGTGACATACCAAGTAGAGTCAACGGTGTGTGGGACACAAATTTCCTATTCCGTAACCTTGCGCGGATGGCTCTCCCCCTTGGTGTGGTCAGTCATACGTCCCTATGCAGCACGGGTCGCTAGCCAACTTGCCCAAGCTGCTGAGCAGGATCTGCTCAAACCAAGGCTAAATAAACGTTCGGAAAAACTCCAGCAGAACTTCCGAGATCTATTCGGACTCTTTGTAGCCTGTCTAGGACTCAGCTATGGAGTAGCTCACTACTACTGATAGTGATCCCCGTTACATAGCCCAGCCGCTTTCCAATGTCCAAGTTTTTAGAACCTTGAGTACAGCAATTGCAGGAAGTTATAGATGCTTGGGTGCGAATCTTTGTCATCGCAGCTTAAGATTAGCTTTAGGGATTGCTCTAGGAATTAATTCCTAGAGATGACGCTAAGGGGGCGATCGCAAATTTTAGATGTCGTTAGCCTCCATCGTTTTTCCCTAATCCACCACCTTGGATGAGAACCCTTACCACTCGCAATGAAGCGTATGTCGAACGTGCTTGATCCCCAGTCCGTCCTCGAAGTTTTGCGACCTGTCCAAGATCCCGAACTCCAGAAAAGCCTGGTAGACCTTAACATGATCCGAAATGTTACGGTCACTGATGGAAACGTAAGCTTTACGCTAGTTCTCACCACTCCAGCCTGTCCTCTGCGAGAGTTTATTGTGGATGATTGTAAAAAGGCGGTACAAAGTCTACCGGGAGTGCAACAGGTCTCAGTCGAGGTTACCGCCGAGACACCAAGTCAGAAATCCTTACCCGATCGCCAAGGCGTTACGGGGATCAAAAATATCATCGCCGTTTCCAGTGGAAAAGGTGGGGTTGGCAAAAGCACAGTTGCGGTCAACATTGCAGCAGCTCTCGCCCAAAGCGGCGCTAAGGTTGGGTTGCTGGATGCCGATATCTATGGCCCCAATGCCCCCCTCATGTTAGGTCTCAGTAATGCCAAAATTGCCGTTCAGCAAGGGCAATCCGGCGAAATTCTAGAACCAGCCTTCAACCACGGCATTAAGCTGGCTTCCATGGGTTTTCTCATTGATCCGGATCAACCTGTGATCTGGCGGGGGCCAATGTTAAACGGCATCATCCGTCAGTTTTTGTATCAGGTGAACTGGGGAGCGTTGGATTATTTAATTGTTGATCTCCCCCCCGGAACCGGAGATGCTCAACTCACCTTGGCCCAAGCCGTACCGATGGCGGGGGCTGTGATTGTTACCACGCCTCAAGCGGTTGCCCTGATGGATGCTCGGCGAGGACTACGCATGTTCCAACAGTTGCAGGTACCTGTCCTGGGCATCGTGGAAAACATGAGCTACTTCATACCGCCAGATCTGCCAGAGCGCCAGTACGATATTTTTGGGTCAGGGGGTGGCGAAAAAACCTCAACGGAATTAGGATTGCCCCTGCTCGGTTGCGTTCCCCTCGAAATCCATTTGCGTGAAGGAGGGGATGCTGGAATTCCTATCGTTGTGGGTAAACCAGAATCTGCTTCGGCAAAAGCGCTAGTGGCCGTTGCTCAGAGGGTCGCCGCCAGGGTTTCCGTGGCTGCCTTAGCCTAAACCATGTCTCTAAAATTTACTGCTCATCTGGCGCAGCAACGTGATGACGCGTCATTCGTCGTAACTATTTCTATCTTCTTTTTTCACCAAACCCCATGCTTCAACGATCGATAAACCAGTCTCAGTCTCGATGGAAGTTTTTGTGGCAACCGTGGCAAGATATCGACTGGCTGCTTCTCATTGCGGTCGTTGGGATCACAATTTTTGGTGGTATTGTCATTCGCAGTACAGAGCTATCTGAACAGCTCACAGACTGGCGGCAACACTGGATTATTGGAGGCATTGGGTTAGTCACTGCCATGGCCTTAGCGCGATGGCGCTATGACAACCTGACGCGCACATTTTGGATCATATACGCGCTGACTAATCTTTCCCTGCTGTCGGTCATATTTTTGGGTACTGAAGCGCTAGGGGCACAGCGCTGGATTACGATTGGGGGATTCAATATTCAGCCCTCTGAATTTGCCAAAATTGGCATGATTATTACGTTGGCGGGGCTCTTACACGAACGAACAGCCTCTACCATTCCGGCAATTGTTCAGACCCTATCTATTGCGGCTGTGCCTTGGTTCTTAGTTTTTATCCAGCCCGATTTAGGCACTTCTCTGGTATTCGGTGCCATTACGCTGGTAATGCTGTACTGGGCTAATGCCAATCCGGGCTGGCTTGTATTGATGATTTCGCCTTTGGTGTCGGCGATCTTATTCAGCGTTTTCTTCCCGGCTTGGGTGGTTTGGGCCATATTGATGGGCGTAATTGCCTGGAAGACGATGCCTTGGCCGTTTTACAGTACGGTAGGGGCAATGTTAGTGAATTTGGCATCCGGAGGATTGGGACAAGTTTTCTGGAACCTCTTGCAGGATTATCAAAAGGATCGTCTGATTTTGTTCCTTGACCCAGATAAAGATCCGCTAGGGGGTGGATATCACCTGATTCAGTCTCGGATTGCGATTGGGGCAGGGCAACTTTGGGGACAAGGGCTTAACCAGGGGACGCAAACCCAACTCAGCTTTATTCCGGAGCAACATACAGACTTCATTTTTTCAGCCGTAGGTGAAGAACTAGGGTTTGTGGGCTGTATGGCGATGCTGATTGCGTTTTGGCTCATTTGCTTGCGGCTAGTTCTGATTGCCCAGAATGCCAAGGATAATTTTGGGTCGCTCCTAGCCGTTGGGGTATTGGCGATGCTCGTATTCCAGGTACTTGTGAATATTGGAATGACGATTGGACTAGCACCAGTAACTGGAATTCCCTTACCTTGGATGAGCTATGGACGCTCTGCTCTACTGACTAATTTTATTGCCATTGGACTTGTGGAATCGGTTGCCAATCATCGCCATCGTCTAAGGTTTTAGCAGGGTTTATCAATTCTGATGGTTGAGGCATGGCTTGAGTCGTTTATCCTCCAGTATTCTGGATAGAGAGTTGTCTACACTACGTACCCCAGTTAACACTATGATTTTTCCAGGTTCTGCTGTTCGCGTTGTAAACGCAGATGACACTTATTATGGTTTTCAGGGCCTTGTGCAGCGTATAAGCGGTAGCAAGGTAGCCGTCCTGTTTGAAGGGGGGAATTGGGATAAGTTAGTCACCTTCAATCTGTCAGAACTAGAGTTGGTTGATGCCAAGGCAGGCCGGAAGAAGTAGAATTCCTTTTTGAGTCTGATACGCTTTGAGGACTTAGACCCAACCGTGAATTCAATCCCTGCGGGTCGATTCCCCGCCGCTCTGCGGCGTAAAATGCCAGGATGA